>JAFTXB010000277.1 GCA_017461825.1 Clostridia bacterium | reverse complement strand
TCCGATGATGTTTGTGTGGTAACTAACATTTTATCAGATTTTTTCAGATATGCTCTTTCTTTTTTTACTTTTTTACACTTTGTTTGCAATATCTGTTGGCTTCACCCCAACATTTATTATAGAACCCTTTTTTTAGAAAAAACTCCGCCCCCAACGCAGATCCCAAAGAATCCACGCTGAGTGCGGAGAAAACATTTTAAAACTTTTTTGAGCCACTTTTTTCTAATAATTATAGATTTCAAGTTGAATCAAGCAAGAATTCGGTTTCACTCATAAAAACATATCAAAAACAAGACCATTAATAATCACCATAATCGACAACAACTTTAGCATATTTCGTATAAATAACATATCCATATTTGCTTTCTGTTCCGGGAATCAAACCAGTATTAATAATTACATTATATTTCTCGTCATTCAATTCTTTCATATAAAAGGCAGTTTTTTTTCTATTTGTATATAAAGTATACGCACCCTCATAAACTAAAAGATTATTAGAATTTGCATCTATTTTAAGAACAATTGAATAAGTAAGCATAAGTGCAAAAAAAGACAGAAATATAATTACTGAAATAATCCGTATCACAATTACTTTCAACTCTTTATAATTTTTTAGTCCACAAAAGAATACAATTGCTAAAGACAATCCAAGCAAAGCAATGAAGAAACAAACAGCAGACTCTTTTAACAATATTTTTTGATATGATTCTATATTCCCCAAAAATTTCTCTTTCATGTAACTCAAGATGCTCCCTTTAAAATCGATGCAATTTTTTGTAAAAAGGCAGGTTCCATACTAAATGTCATTGCCATTGCTTGATCAAATAGTTCTACCGATATTTTTATATTTTGCTGACCTGAAGGAAAAGAGTATTTCCCAATTTTATCTACTATTTTATTAAGTTTTCTCACAATTTGTTTATCTAAAGCGGAAATCAGTGTTGACATAAAAGCAAAAACTATATCAATAATAAAATTATCGGTATCCCAATTTCCAGCAAGCAATTTTGCCATGTGTAACATTGTTTACAGTCTTACTTGTTCTGATTCCATTCGCATTGTAGGTGTAGGTATTACCGTCATAGGATTTAAGCTGTCTGCCCTTTTCCCATACAAGCGTATTACCCAAATAGCTTTGCGGGTTGCCGTTCAAATCGTAGTTGCCAATCGAACCGTCACTTGTGGAAAGCAACTTGTCTTTCCAAGTGGCATCGTAGGTGTATACTGTCTTGATTTTAAATTTATCAAATAAAGTATTGCGCCCGCAATTGCATAAATTGAAAGATTAAAAGTCCATTCTGGCACTCTGTCAGCAATCAAATCAGGTCATTTTTTCCTGCTTCACTTTATGATCAATTACATGACGTGAGGCAAGCTCCTTTTGAATATCCTCAAGCGAAATACCCATTTCGATCATCAAAACCATCACGTGGTAGACCAGATCGGAGATCTCGTAAATTGTTTCGGCCTTGTCGTCTGCCTTGCCCGCAATGATGACCTCGGTGCATTCCTCGCCGACCTTTTTTAGGATCTTATCAATTCCCTTTTCAAACAGATAGGTCGTGTACGAGCCTTCCTTTTTCTCGATCTTTCTGCCTCGGATGACCTCCATCAAGGCTTCGAGCGAAAACGCAGAAAGCTTGTCACTTTCAAATACGTAGTCGTTAAAGCAGGAGTCTGCCCCCGTATGGCAGGCAGGACCGTCCTTTTTCACAAGCACCGTCAAGGCATCGCGGTCGCAGTCTGCCATAATGTTGACGATATGCTGGCGATTGCCCGAGGTCGCGCCCTTTCTCCAAAGCTCCTGGCGCGAGCGCGACCAAAAGCAGGTCATCTCCTCGCGGATGCTGATCTCCAGCGACTCGCGGTTCATGTAAGCCACCGTCAAAACCTTTTTGCTCTCGGCATCCACCACAACAGCGGGAATCAGGCCCTTTTCATCAAATTTTAATTCGTCTATATTCAGCATCATTTTGCCCTCTTTTCTTAAATTCTGACCTCAACGCCTTGCTCACGCAGCGCTGTTTTCAAATCCTTGATCTGCACCTCTCCGAAATGGAAGATCGATGCGGCAAGCCCTGCATCCACCTTGGGAAGCGCTTGGAACAGCTTGACGAAATCGTCAATGCCGCCGGCACCGCCCGAGGCGATCACGGGTACATCCACAACATTACACACTGCGTCCAGCATTTCAAGATCAAAGCCTCCCTTGACGCCGTCGGTGTCAATGCTGTTGAGCACGATCTCACCCGCGCCCGCATCAACACCCCGTCGGATCCATTCGATCGCATCCATTCCCGTGTTTTCTCTGCCGCCTTTGGCAAACACGCGAAAAACGCCGTCCACACGCTTGGCATCAACTGACAAGACCACGCATTGGTTGCCGTATTTTCTTGCCGCGTCACGGATCAGGGTGGGATTGCGGATCGCACCCGAGTTAACGCTCACCTTATCCGCTCCGCATTTGAGCACGCGGTCAAAATCCTCAACCGTATTAATGCCGCCGCCCACAGTCAAGGGAATAAAGATGGTCTTTGCCACCTCGCACAAAATATCGGTAAACAGCGCGCGCCCCTCAGCAGAGGCAGTAATATCATAAAAAACCAGCTCGTCGGCACCGTTGTCGCTGTAAAAGCGCGCAAGCTTGACGGGAGAGGAAACGTCCGCAAGTCCCAAAAAGTTGACACCTTTGACAACACGCCCGTCCTTGACGTCAAGACATGGAATGATCCGTTTCGTAATCATGCCAAAGCCTCCTCTGCCGCCTTCAGGGCATCCTTCAAATCAATAGCACCCGTGTAGAGCGCCTTTCCAAGGATCGCACCGTAAATCCCCATTTCGGAGAGACGACTGACGTCTTCAACGGTGGAAACGCCGCCCGACGCCGTGATATTCAAATGAAATTTATTTGCCAGATCCGCGTAAAGCGACAGATTGGTACCGCTGAGCAATCCGTCCTTTGAAATATCGGTACAGATCACCGTTGAAACTCCCTTTGCCTGCAAGCACTCGCAAAAATCAAAGCAAGTCAGCTCCGATACCTCCATCCAGCCCTTGATCGCAACCAAACCGTCGCGAATATCCACGCCTACGGCAATTTTTTCACCATAGGTGGCAAGTGCCTCGTCAAGAAAGGCGGGATCGGTCACAGCCGCCGTTCCGAGAATCACACGAAATGCGCCTGCGTCCACGTATTTTTTCACGGTCTCCATCGAGCGGATACCGCCGCCGATCTCCACCAAAAGACCGCTGTTTTGAATCAAAGCTTGAACGGTCTCAAAATTTGCTGTGGAGCCGTCTCTCGCGCCCTCCAGATCTACGACGTGCAAATACTTCGCTCCGCACGACGCAAAGCCTTTGGCAACCGAGACGGGATCCTTGCTGTAAACCGTCATCTGATCGTAATCTCCGCGGACGAGGCGTACCGCCTGCCCACCGATGAGATCGATCGCGGGAAAAATGTTCATATCAAAAAATCCTTTCTCTCACATCTTGCAAAAGGCACGCAAGATCGCAAGCCCCACTTCCCCGCTCTTTTCGGGGTGGAACTGCGTTCCCATCACGTTGCCGTTTGCAACCGCCGCCGTGAGTGGCGAGCCGTAATCTGTCGAAGCGATCACGGATTCCTCACACTCGGTAGCATAATAGGAGTGTACGAAGTAGACGTAATCTCCCTCTTTGAGATAACGGAACAACGCATGTTTTTCAGCACCAAACGAAAGCGAATTCCAACCAATGTGAGGCACCTTCAGGTCTTTTGGGATCACGTCACGGATCGGACGCACCGCACCGCGTATCAGCCCAAGCCCATCATACTCGCCATACTCAAAGCTTTTTTCAAACAACAGCTGCATTCCAAGGCATATGCCAAGCAAGGGTTTCCCTTTTGCTACCTCATCAAGAATCACACGGTCAAGCCCGCTCTCGCGTAGCTTCTTGGCTGCATCCTCAAACGCTCCCACGCCGGGTAGGATCAGACGATCGGCGCTACGGATCACGTCGGGATTCCCCGTCACAACCGCATTTTGCCCGATAAAAGCAAACGAGCTGGAAAGTGAAAACAGATTTCCGACTCCGTAGTCGATAATGGCAATCATAATAGCACTCCCTTGGTTGAGGGAATCTCACCCACACGTTTTTCGTCGATCGACACGGCTTGTGATAACGCGCGCGCCAATGCCTTGAATGCCCCCTCAATGATGTGATGCGAATTTTTGCCGTCCAGTTTTTTGACGTGCAGGGTAATTCCCGCCGAACGCACGAACGCCGTCAAAAATTCCTCCACAAGCTCGGTGTCAAAGGTTCCCACCTTTTGCATCGGGATCTCAAGATCGTAAACCAAGCAAGCGCGCCCCGATACGTCGATCGCGCACAGAACCAGTGCCTCGTCCATGGGAAGCAGCATACTGCCGTATCGTGCAATTCCTGCGCAATCACCCAAAGCCTCGCGCAGAGCTTGCCCCAAGCAGATCCCAATATCTTCCACACTATGGTGGTCATCGACGTATGTGTCGCCCTTACAGGAAACGGTCAGATCAAATCTACCGTGCTTTGCGAAAATCGTCAGCATATGGTCCATAAAGCCGCATCCCGTGGCGATCTCGCTTCTTCCAACACCGTCAAGATTCAAAGAGAGCCTGATATCGGTCTCTCCCGTCACGCGCTTGATCTCGCTCGTTCTCATCGTTCGTTCTCCTTCAAAATAGCTTCTATCGTCTGTACAAGGATCTGCATTTCCTCCATCGTTCCGATGGTAATGCGGTTGTATTCCTTGATCTTTTCATTTGTAAAATGGCGAACCAAAATACCTCGCCGCTTCAGCTCCAGATACAGTGCCTCGCCGCCGATCTTGTCCGATCTTGCAAAAATAAAGTTTGCCTTGGATGGCAACACCTCAAAGCCTAAAGCACACAAGGCATCGGTCAAATACGCGCGATTCTGTTCGATCACACGGCAATTTGCCATATAATAGTCATTTTCCTCCATTGCCGCGGCACCCGCAAGCATGGAAAGACGGTTGATGTTGTAGGGATTTGTAGAATATTTGATCTTTTCAAGATCGGCGATCAGCTCACTGCTCCCAATTGCAAACCCAAGTCGTGCACCTGCCAGCGAATAGGACTTTGAAAAGGTACGCACCACCAAAAGATTGGGGTATTTCCGTGTCAGCTCCACACAACTCTCACCGCCAAAATCAACGTACGCCTCGTCAATCAAGACCACATGGTCGGTGTTCGACGCAACGATCCGCTCTATTTCCTCCACCGACAAAGCGATCCCCGTCGGTGCGTTTGGATTGGCGATTACAACAGTCCTCCCAACGTCCAGATAATCCTCGGCTCTTACCGAAAAATCCTCGGCAAGCGGAATCATTTTGGCATCCACGCCGTAAAGCTCTGCATAGACCTTGTAAAAACCGTAGCTGATCTCGGGAAATGCTACCCCACAGCGATTGCCGTCACAAAACGCCATAAAAGAAAAATTCAAAATATCGTCGGATCCGTTGGAAACGAAAATATTTTCCTTTTCAAAGCCGAATTGCTCGGCGATCCGCTGACGCAGGAGCGTGCAAGTGGGATCGGAATACAGCCGTAACTCGCGCACGCGCTCCTCAGAGATCGCGCGCAAAACAGCAGGAGATGGCGAAAAAGGCGACTCGTTTGTATTGAGTTTGATGTATTTCATATCGGTTGGCTGTTCACCCGGCGTATATGCGTCAAGTGACTGAAACCGATCGGCAAGAAAACGGCTCATGGTTTTCCCCTTCTATCTTTTTTAGCAGGATTCTTTTTTGGTTCTTGCAACCGCGCTCGCCGCATGTGCGGTCAAGCCCTCGGCAGTTGCAAACAATGCCACGTCGTCGGCAATCTTTGAGAGTGCGTCGGCTGTGTAGTAGGTAAATTGGGATTTTTTTCCGAAATCGCCAACCGACAATGGGCTGGAAAAACGCGCCGTGCCACTTGTAGGCAGGGTGTGGTTGGGGCCCGCAAAATAGTCGCCGAGCGCCTCGGGGCAATTCTTTCCCATAAAGACCGATCCGGCATGTCGGATCTTTGACAGATAGTCAAACGGATTGTCGGTGCATATCTCCAGATGCTCGGGGGCGATCTCATTTGCAATATCAATTGCGCACATGAGGTCGGGAGCTACGATGATCTTACCGTTGTTGTCGATCGACGCACGCGCGATCTCGGATCGCAAAAGCATGGGGATCTGTCGCTCCAGCGCATCGCTGACTGCCGCCGCCAGCTCCTCACTGTCGGTCACCAGCACGGCACTTGCAAGCTTGTCGTGCTCAGCCTGCGACAAAAGATCTGCCGCAACCACGTCGGCATCACAGGTCTTATCCGCCAAAACGAGGATCTCGCTGGGACCTGCGATCATATCAATGGCAACCTTCCCGAACACCTGCTTTTTCGCCTCGGCAACACCTGCGTTTCCCGGACCGACGATCTTGTCTACAAACGGAATGCTTTCGGTACCGTACGCCAGCGCCGCAACCGCCTGCGCGCCCCCCACCTTGAAGATGCGGTCAACACCCGCGATCTTTGCCGCGGCAAGAATGTTGGGATTGACCTTGCCGTCCTTTGCTGGCGGAGTTACCATCACGATCATTTCACAGCCTGCGATCTTTGCGGGGATCGCATTCATCAAAACCGAAGAAGGATATGCCGCCGTACCGCCCGGAACATAAAGCCCCACGCGCTCAATCGGCGTAACGCGCTGTCCCATAACCACTCCGTCGTTCTCCTGCATCACAAAGCTGTTACGAACCTGACGGCTGTGGAAGGCATAGATATTCTCCTTGGCGGCTCTCATTACACGGATCAGTTCGGGATCGACCGTCTCAAACGCCTCGTCTATCTCGTCGGCGCTGACCTCAAAGGAATCCAAGGAGACCTTGTCAAATTTTTCACTGTATTCACGAAGTGCCGCATCGCCGTTCTGACGGACATTTGCAATAATATCCGAAACAATGCCTGCAACGTCGACCTTTGCCTCTGCCCGCGCAAAGATCTCGTCGTTTGAAACCTCACCGTATTTGTAAATGCGAATCATAGTTTTATCCTTTCAAGCGATTCAGTCTTGGCGCAAAAGCGCCTCCACATCCTCGCACAGCTTACGAATCTCTTTATTTTTAAATTTATAAGATGCCTTGTTTGCCACAAGACGCGCGCTGATGTCAACGATCGTCTCACGAGGCTCAAGGTCATTTTCATACAACGTCTTTCCCGTCTCAACAATATCAACGATCACATCAGAAAGCCCCAGAATCGGCGCTAATTCGATCGAACCGTTGAGCTTGATAATATCGATCTCACGGCTTTGACCGTTGTAGTAGGTACGTGCAATATTGGGAAACTTGGTCGCCACACGGAGCGTGCGATCGCGATCGTCGCAAAAATCCTTTTTGCAAGCCACCGCCATGCGGCATTTTCCCATGCCGAGATCGGACAACTCGTAAATATCGGGGGCATATTCGAGAATGATATCCTTCCCCGCAATTCCAATATCAGCGGCGCCGCGCTCGACGTAAATAACAACGTCCGAGGGCTTTACCCAGAAATATCGGATCCCCTTTTCGGGATTCTCAAAGATCAGGCGGCGGTTCTCCTCATGGATCGATGGACACTCGTATCCCGCCTTTTCAAAGATGGCGTAGGCTTTCTCTCCAAGACGCCCCTTGGGAAGTGCAACGTTAATCATGCTTTTCATGGATCATACACCTCCTTTTGTCATGCAAACGGTCTCTTTTGCGCGGATCGTTTGCTCGGTGTGCGGCAACACCAGCACACGGTTGCCCAGAGCTCGCAGCTCTGACGCCTTTTTTTGCACGTCAAGAGCCGAAATACTACTGTCGTAACACAACAGCACATCGATGTCATAACCGTTTTTTCTACTGTCAATACGGTCGAGCTGGTCCAAATAGACCGCAAAGCCGATCGCACCGCACCGCTTGCCCATTTTCTTCAAAAGGCTATCATAGCGGCCACCCGACAAAATTCCGTCGGGAATTCCATTGACATAACCACGGAAAATGATACCGTTGTAGTAATTCATATCGTTGACCATCGAGAAATCAAGATACAGACGGTTAAAATCACCGTTTGCTTCGAGAATCTCCCAAAGGTCGCAAAGCTCTGCATAGCACGCGCTCATCTTTTCTCCGCGCACCATCGGTTGGATCGTTTCAAGTGCCTCTGCAAACGGCTCGTAAAGAGCAGTCAGCGCACAAACGTCACGCGTCAGTGCCTCGGATACTCCACCCTGCTCGCATATCCGTTTGATCGAACCGAGATTTTTGTTTCCGATCTCACGGATTACCGTATCGCGCTCGGCCGACGTCAAGCCTGTCTCCTCCAGAAGGGCTGAAAGGAAGCCCATATGAGACACGTCGAGAATGTGATCGTCGCTGATGATCTCAAGGCTTTTTTTAGCAAGCCCCAAGACCTCGCCCATTGAAAACAGATCGACCTCTCCAACGCATTCAAGCCCCGTCTGCGGGATCTCGTGAAAGCCGTCGTATCCTGCCGACGTGCGATAAACGGTTTCATTATAATAAAGCTTCTGTGTCTCGCCCTCACGCACGTTTTTCACGATCGAAAGCGTTACGTCGGGCTTAAGTGCCATCAGCTTACCGTTGGTATCGGTGAAGGACAGAATATTCTCGCTGATCAAAAAATTTTTATTGTTCGCATAGAGGTCATATTCCTCAAATTTACTGACCTTATACCTCGCATAGCCGTATTGCTCGTAAAGGTTTCGCAGTGCAAACGTAACCCTTTCCTCGCTTTTAAAAACGCAATCCGAAAAATTCATATCCATATCCGATCCTCTCACAATACTTTAGCGCTTTAATATGATAACACGCTAAAGTGCAATTGTCAATAGTTTTTATTAAAATAAAGTAAAAAAGCTGAAAAAGCTCATTGAAATCGAGAAAACATGAACTAAGACAAGCTTCTGTCAAGCAAAACAAGGGGAGCTCTTAAAAGAGTTCCCCCGTTCGCCGTACGGTTAGTCGTCGCAATTCTCCCAGTTGTGATAAACGTCCATCACGTCGTCATCCTCCTCGAGCTTTTCGATCAGAAGATTCATAAACTTGATGTCATCCTCGTTTTCAAGTGTCACAGAGGTAGAAGCCTGCTTGGTCTTTTCTGCCGACAGGATCTCATAACCCGCATTTTTCAGGTCCTCCTGAATGGCGTAAACGTCGTCGGGCTCGGTGGTCACCACAAATACCTCGCCGTCAGCCTTGAAGTCGGATGCACCTGCTTCAAGAGCGGTCTCCATCAGCTTGTCCTCGTCCACATCTCCGTCCTCGTTGTTGATGACAATTTCACCGACGTCCGAGAAGAGATAGCCCACGCAACCCGTCTGACCGAGGTTACCGTGATATTTCGAAAAATATGCGCGCACGTTGCCTGCGGTACGGTTGCGGTTATCGGTGGTTGCGGTCACGATCACGGCAATTCCCGCGGGACCATAGCCTTCGTAGGAGACCTCCTCGTAGTTTTCGGAGGTGCCGCCAAGTGCCTTTTTGATGCAACGCTCAATGTTATCGTTTGGAACATTGTTTGCCTTCGCCTTCTGGATCAGATCGCGAAGCTTGGAGTTGGAGGTAGGATCTCCGCCGCCTTCCTTAACGGCGATCGTGATCTCCTTACCGATCTTTGTAAAGACCTTACCTCTTGCAGCGTCGGTCTTCTCTTTTTTGTGCTTGATATTTGCCCATTTGCTGTGTCCTGACATATTTCTCTATATCCTTTCAAATTATAATCGTCAAATCTTTTCGATCTTCTTCAAACAGATGAGATCAAATGCGTTGCCCAAAACCTGCTTGGTTGCATCAGTGAGCAACAAACGAGTTCCCTTTACGTTTTCATCCTCCGCGCCGAGAATGGTGCAGTTATGATAAAAACGGTTAAATGCCGCAGATACACTGAGAATATAACGAGCAATGACAGAAGGCTCGTAGGTTTCCAACGCCTCGTTCACCTTTTCTCCAAAGGTAGAAAGAACCTTTGCCAAAGCAACCTCTTCGGGAGCAGTGATCACGACCTTACCACCAAAATGATCTGCGCGGTTGAGAATCGAGCAGGCTCTTGCATAAGTGTACTGTACGTAGGGACCCGTGTTGCCCTCAAAGGAGAGTGCATCCTCCATGACGAAGTTGATGTCCTTCATACGGGTGTTGGAGAGATAATAGAATACGATCGCACCCACGCCGATCTGCTCGGCAATCTTCTCTTTATCCTGTAGGTTGGGGCTCTTTTCCTCCATGATTCCGGCAACCTTTTCTGTTGCAAGCGCAAACAGATCGCGCAACAGAATCACGTTGCCCGTTCTCGTTGCCAGCTTTGCACCGTTGATGCTGACCGTACCGTAAGGCACGTGCACCAGCTTATCCGCCCAATCGTAGCCCATCAGCTCAACGACCTTGAACCACTGCGCAAAGTGGAGGCTCTGTCCCGCGCTTGTGACGTAAACTGCCTTGTCAAAATCATACAGCTGCTTGCGGTCGTATGCCGCTGCAATGTCACGCGTCGGATAGAGCGACGAGCCGTCGCGCTTTAGAATCAGACAAGGTGGCATATTATATTCGGAAAGATCAACGATCGAAGCTCCGTCGTCCAATTTGAGCAATCCCGCATCTCGCAATTTTTGCACCTGCGCGGGCATTTCTGTAGTATAGTTGCTCTCGCCCTTGTAGCTGTCAAAGGTGATGCCAAGCTGTGCATAGATCTCGTCATTTGCCTTGAGCGAAAGCTTTACAAGCCAACGCCACAGAGCAAGATTTTCCTCGTCTCCCTGCTCCATCTTGCAGAATTCGGCTCTTGCCTCGTCAGCCAAAGCAGGATCGGCAGGAATTCCCTGCGCCTCATTGCCCGAGATCGCGTTGTTGATGCGGACGTAAAGATCCACCAAAGCATCCACACCGCCGTTCTCAACCGTCTCACGGTCGCCCCATTTCTTATAAGCAACGATCAGCTTGCCAAATTGCGTGCCCCAGTCGCCCACGTAGTTGATACCAACACACTTATATCCGGCAAATTCATGAAGCTTACGAAGCGAATGTCCGATCACGGTCGTGCCGAGATGCCCGATGTGAAACGGCTTTGCAAGATTAGGCGAGGAATAGTCAAACACCACCGTTTTTCCGTCGCCGTTTGCGGGGGATCCATAGGATTCTTTCTTTTTAAAAACTTCCGAAAGCGTGTGATGCATCAGATAAGCACCGTCAAGATAGAGGTTGAAGTAGCCTCCCACAACCTCGGCGCGTGCAACCGCCTCATCCGAAAAGCTCTCGGCGATCGTCTGTGCGATCTGAACGGGAGAACGGCGAAGCGTTTTGCTCAGCTTAAAACACGGAAACGCAAGGTCTCCCATATTGGCGTCGGGGGGATATTCCAGCATTGCGGCAACGTCGGAGACACCAAGCTCCGCCTCGGGATTAATCGCCTTCACTCCCTTAACAATCTGTTCGGCAATGCGCTTTTTAATGGTTAGCATAGCAGATCCTTTCAACAGTTCATCATTAAAATCATTAACATCTTATTATACTACAAAACGTCTTGGTTTTCAAGTATTGTTTTTCATTATTTTACGGTCAGATGTGCGGTTTTGGCTTGTACAAATTGCAACAAAGCCGCACGGTTCAGAAGAAGCTGTGCGCCGCGCATCCCCGAGCTGACCGTGATCTCGTCAAACTCCAACGCACTTTCGTCGATCCACGTTGGGAATTTTTTCTTCATTCCAATCGGCGACACACCGCCGCGGATATACCCCGTCAGCGCCAACAGATCCTTTACGTGGATCATTTCAATTTTTTTATTTTGTGTGATACTTGCCGCCGCTTTCAGGTCAATCTCGTCGGCAACCGGGATGCAGAATACCAGCGGCCCCGTCTTATCGCCTTTTGCAACCAGTGTTTTGAACATCCGCTCGGGTGGAAAGTTTAGTTGCTCGGCAATATGTATTCCGGAAAGATCGTTTTCATCCACCGTATATTCCAATATTTTATAGGATATCTTTGCGACATCCAACATACGCATCGCATTGGTTTTTGTCATATTGTCTACACCTTTCGTTTGAAATTACCAAATACCTCACTGACTTTTTCAAAGCTCGCAAAAGTATCGGGATGGTTTTTTAGTATCCGCATCATCTCGCCTACCTGCCGCTTATTGATGATGCAAACCAGCATATATTTATCGGTGTCCGAATACATTCCGTGTACCTTCATTTCAGTAACACCGTGCTTCAGCTTTTCCATCAGTTCTTCAGAAAGCTCCTTTGGATGTGTCGTAACGATCTCGAATTTATATCCGTTTTTTAAGCCGTTGAGAGAATTATCCACAATAATATTGGCAATAAAAAGATTGAGCAAGGTACAAATTACAGGAGTGACCTTCATTCCATATACAAAAAAAGCAACAAAAACCACACTTGCGTCCATGATAAAAGATACGTAAGCGATATTCATGTCAGGCTTGGCACGTTTGAGTAACGCTGAAATCCCGTATGTACCACCGCTGGCACCAAATCTCCGTAACATTATAGAAAAACCGAAACCCGAGATTACACCGGTAGAAATACAAGCAAAAACGATGTTGAAATCTTCGGCATTATTAGCAAATGAATAAGGAACAGCACCAAGCAGAGCAAGTAACTGAGGCGTAAAAGATTGAACCAACATATAAAGAACCAATATCAATCCAAGCTTGCGGTTTACGAATACAGACAGTAAAATAAATATCGGAAGATTAAAGACCAACATCAAAAATGACCAACTAATCAAGTCCTTCATAAGATAGTGAGTAAGTGTAGCCAATCCTCCTACTCCTCCAGGCGCAAAGCCATTGCTGTTTTGAAAAAAGAAGTAGGCTGATCCAACAATCACTCCTGCTGCCATAGCACATAACAGATCCAAAAGCCACCCACTCAGTCTTTTCATTTGTCCCGTTTTCATAATCGTTCTCTCTTTATCGATATTCCTCAATCAATTCTTTGGCAACCTCACGCTGAACATCAGTAATCTCTATTCCGCCAAGTATGCGTGCGATCTCATCAATCCGTGCCGTATCGTCAAGCTGCGAAACCGTAGTTTCGGCACGACCGTCCCGCTCACACTTGGAGATCTTAAAATGTGTATCCGCAAGCGACGCAATTTGCGCCGAGTGGGTCACACAAAGAACCTGTGCGTATTTTGCCGTTTCACAAAGCTTCATACCAACCTTTCGCGATGTCTTACCCGAAATTCCGGTATCAACTTCGTCAAAAATCACAGTCGCAGCACCGTCGCGGTCATTGATAACCGACCGTAAAGCCAACATAATACGAGACAGTTCGCCACCCGATGCAATTTTTACCATCGGCTGTAGAGGTTCGCCTGAGTTGGTGGCAATTAAAAATTCAATTTCATCAGCTCCGTTTTCACATATTGGCGCTGAAAGGATCGAAATCTCAAACCTCACCTTAGGCATATCGAGAAAAGAAAGCGCTTCCGTCACAGAGGCTTCAATCTCACGCGCAGCGTTTTTACGAACTGCCGTTAATGCAGCAGCAGCTTTTTCCACTTCCTTTGTCAAGCGTGCCGCATCCTTTTCAAGCTTTATAAGAAGCTCGTCCGAACACTCAAGCTCGTCAAGCTGTGCCTTTGCGCGTTCGCGAAAGGCAAGAATTTCACCAATGGTAGCACCATACTTTCGTTTCAGCTTGGAAATTGCGTCAAGTCTGCTCTCTATTCGGTCGATCCGCGCAGTAGGATCCTCTCGGTCATCATCGGCAAATCCCAAAACGGTTTCGGCAATATCCTCAAGCTCGGACACTACGGAATCCAAGCGATCGGCAAGTATGTTTGCACCATCCACCAAACCGTCAAGCGCGTACAATGCCCCCTGCGCACGCACGGCAAGCGAGTGTGCCGAAACCTTTTCTCCACCTCGAAGAGCTCGGTAAGCCAATTCCACCTGCTTATTTAAGACCTCGAGATTCAAAAGCCGATCGCGCTCGCGTATCAAGATCTCTTCTTCGCCGTCTTTCAGTTTTAAAGCATCAATATCGGCAATTTGAAAAGTAAGCATTTCACGCAAACGTAGTTTTTCGGATTCATCACGTGAAACCGACTCGATTTTTTTCTTAACTTTTTTCCATTCGGAATATACAGAAGTATACGCGTATAGCTCAGCCTCAGGATGCGCATAGGCATCAAGCAGCTCACGGTGAGATGCTTTTTGCAAAAGCTTTTGACTGTCGTTTTGTCCGTGAATACTGACCAGCATTCGCGCGATCTCGCGTTGCATGGTCTGTGTAATGATCTGACCGTCAAGTCGGGTTTTAGAGCGCCCTTGTGTGTCCAATGTTCGTTGGAGCATCAGGGTACCGTCCTCGCATGGAAAACCCATTTCAGCAAGAGACAGACAAACAGCGGGAGGTAAATCTTCAAATACCGCCCTTACTGTCGCCAAGTTCTCACCTGTGCGAATCAATTCGCGAGAAACGCGGTTGCCAAGTAAAAGATTGAGGCTGTCGATAATAATTGATTTTCCGGCACCGGTTTCTCCCGTCAAAGCCGAAAATCCCTCTCCGAATTCAAGATCCAAACAACGGATCACCGCAATGTTTTCTATATGAAGAGACCTTAGCATTTCTTATACCGTTTTCATCAGTTCACGGATTCGATCGGCAATTACAGTCGCACATTCAACATCACGCGAAACGATCATAATAGTGTCATCCCCAGCCACGCATCCAAGCACCTGTTGCATATTCATACCGTCAATTCCAACCGCGACCGCTTGCGCCAGTCCCGCATAGGTCTTGAGAACCACGATGTTACAGGCATGGTCAACACTCACGATCGAATCGATCAGGGTGGTACTGAATCGCATTCCCACTTTTGCCTCGGATTGTTTGGGCAATACGTAACGGTATGTTCCTTTACCGGTTGTCATTTTTGCGATTTTCAATTCGCGAATATCACGCGAGATCGTTGCTTGCGTAACCTCGTATCCATGCTCGCGTAAGCGTTCGATCAGCTCATCCTGTGTGTCGATCTCGTAATGTGCGATCAACTCCAAAAGCTTTTCCTGTCTGTGTTTTTTCATGATTTCATATCCTCTTTCAAAAAAATGATCATCACATTTTGCTATCACTCATTTTTTGCCGTAGCTTACGGTAAAAGCCATAACTTTTTAAGCGGATCAACGAGGTTTGTATATTGGATTTCGTCACGCGAACAACCTGATTGCGATAGAGTTCAAAATTCATTCTGCCGTCTACCGTCAAGTAAAGCATCTTTTCACGTGCGCAAATATTACGCACCTCCAACACCGCATTATCTGAAAAGATCATGGGACGTGCTGCAAAAGAATGGGGGCAGATCGGGGTTACACAAAAGCATTGTACACGGGGATCCACAATAGCCCCTCCCGCCGACATGGAATACGCAGTTGAACCGGTAGGTGTGGCAACGATCAAACCGTCCGCACGGTAGGTCGTAACCGTACTTCCTCCTTCTGAGAGTTCCAGATCTATCATACGCGATACCGAACCGTTTGAGATCACAGCATCATTGAGAGCGTAGCAAAAAGAGCGCAACTCATTGCCCGAGAAAAGCTCCACCCGAAGCATCGAACGCTTTTCCAACGCATATTCACCGCGAAACAGCTTTTCCAACAGCTCCAATTCGTTCAGCTCAAGCTCCGCCATGTAACCAAGCCTTCCTAAATTGATGCCGAGAATTGGAGTCCCTCTCTGTGCAGCACGTCTTGCAACTTCAAGAATCGTTCCATCTCCGCCGAGCGCAATTAAAATATCTGCCTCTGCATAAACACTTTCCATCGGTAAAAAGTGAAACTCACCAATGGGCTTATGAATACGCTGTAATTTCTCTCGGTTAAATGCCGCAATCAAAAGCTCACAATCCTCACGAAATAGCCGTTTTGCCACTTGCATTGCGGCATTGGCTTTTTCTGCTATATTGAAATTGGTAATCAATGCGATCTTCAGCATCGAATCCCTCCTCCCTTCTATCCCGATTACAATCGGGTAACACTTTCGATCCGTTCCAACGTAATTTCACGAGAATCGGATGCGGAATTGATCAGTCTAATCAAAAATTCTCGATTTCCATCTCCGCCTTCAACAGGAGATACGGTCAAACCGATCGGAGTCATTCCCAGCAACTTTGCAGAATTGAATACACGTTCGATTGCCGCCTTATGAGCAACTCGGTCACGAACGATCCCGCCTTTTCCAAGCATTGACCGTCCAACCTCAAATTGCGGTTTGATCAGCACCACAGCACTTGCTCCCTCTTGCAAAAGCAAAGGAAAGCGAGGAAGAATATATGTTGCCGAAATAAAAGAAACATCCATTACGATCATATCAAACCGACCGCCAACAGCGTCAGCTGTAAGCTCACGTGCGTTCATGCGCTCAAAAGAACGTACCCTTGGATCATTTTTTAATTTTTCAACAAGTTGCCCTTGACCCGCATCTACCGCACAAACCGATGCGGCACCATGTTGCAAAAGGCAATCGGTAAATCCACCGGTTGAAGCACCAATATCCAACGCATGCATTCCCGAAACATCTATTTCAAACACCTCAAGAGCGTGCGCCAACTTGAGTCCTCCGCGGCTTACATAGGGCAATTCGTCATTAACTGTTACGTCATGCTCACCATCGCCCACCGCAAAGGAGGCTTTAGAGATGATTTCACCGTTAAACGTAACATGTCCGCCTTCAATCAGCTCCTTCGCGCGAGCGCGGCTGCGAACATACCCTGCTTCAACCAGATAAACATCCAGTCTCATTTTTATTTTTTACGTGTCGCCAGCCACTCGGCAATGGCACAAAGCGTTTCGGATTCCTTGTATTTTCGAATGGCATCGATCGCTTCACGTGTTAGTCTGTCGGCATAAAACTGCGCTTCCTCAATCGTAAAGAAGGAAAGAAAAGTGTTTTTCTGATGCTCGGCATCCACACCGACATTCTTACCGAGTTCTTCGGCATTTCCCGTTTTATCAAGAATGTCATCCACGATCTGAAAGGCAAGACCGATATTTTCCGCATAGGTCACAACATCCTCCATACGCGGATCGGTCATCTCCACCCCTGCTGCCAATGCTCCCATCACCGAAGCTGCACTGATCAAAGCACCGGTTTTAAGTGAATGAAGCTTGAGCAATTCATCAAGCGTCAACTTTTTCTTTTCGCCTTCCAAATCCATAATTTGTCCGCCAACCATACCATAGCGTCCTGCACAGCTCGCAAGATAAGCTACAGCTTTTGCAGAGATATCCGAACCAACCACAGAATTAGATGCTGCCACTTCAAATGCACCGGTAAGTAGCGAATCACCTGCCAACAGAGCTGTCGATTCTCCAAATACCTTGTGGTTGGTCGGTTTACCGCGTCTCATTTCGTCATCGTCCATACAAGGAAGATCGTCATGGATCAGCGAATAAGTGTGTATCATCTCCACTGCACAAGCAAACGGCAGAGCAGCAGAATCCTCGCCGCCAAACATACGGCAAAACTCCAAAGTCAATGCGGGACGGATCCTTTTACCGCCGGCAAACAAACTGTAGCATTCGGCATCAAGCAAAACCTTGATATCCTCATCTTCGGTATATACTTTTCTCAATGCATCTTCGGTCATCGTTGCATCACGATGCAAGATCAATTCCAAAATCTCATCGGTCATTGGTTTAGTTATCCTCCGTTTTTCCAAAATCAACCAACGCAACACCACCGTCAGGTTGGATCTGAAGCATTTTAACAGACTGCTCAGCGGTTTCCAGACGATCGTTGCAAAAACGGATCAAGGAAACTCCCTCTTCATAAAGCTTCAGCATCACATCAAGCGTCGCGTCTCCGCTTTCCAATGCATGCAAAATTTCCTCGAGTCGCGTCAAAGCCTCTTCAAATGTCTGTGTTTTTTTAGCCATCTTTCTCATTCAATCCTTTCCTGTTCTCAACGGTTGCGCTGACCTCGCCGTCTGCAAATCGAATCTCTATCATATCCCCCACAGAGACCGATGCCGCGCATGTAACAGTTTTCTCCTCTTTGCTCACTGCGGCATAACCGCGTGAAAGCACAGCCAAAGGGTTCATAGCCTCCAACCTTCCGCAAAGAGACGTTAAGCGATTTCGCCCCACTTCCGTATACCGTAGCGCAGATCGGTCAAGCGCTGTCTCACGTTCCGAAAGCTTCATACGAAAACTGTCAAATATTCGTTCGGGCTTTTGAAATACTGTTGCGCTTGCAAGTTGTGAGAGATATCGCCTCTCACGCGCAAGATAAGTGCTCAAAAGCGTTGTCATCCGCGCCTCTGTCATGGAAAGTTGTGCGGATAATTCCAAGCGATCCGGGACAGCCAACTCAGCCGCCGCAGACGGAGTCGGGGCGCGTTTGTCGGCTACAAAATCGCATATGGTAAAGTCGCTTTCATGCCCCACCGCTGAGATCACGGGAATCGGACAAGCCGCAATTGCACGGGCAAGCAACTCATCATTAAAAGCCCAAAGATCCTCGATCGAGCCACCGCCGCGTCCGATAATGATCACATCACAAAGTCCCGTCATAGCAAAAAATTCAATTCCCATGCGTAGCTGCTCAGGTGCTTCAACACCCTGCACGGCAGACGGAAACAAAATCATTTCTGCACAAGGAAATCTCCGCCCCAATATGTTGCGAATATCTTGAACCGCTGCCCCCGTCGGCGAGGTGATCACACCGATGCGTAACGGCATAACAGGCAAAGGCTTTTTACGAGATTCATCAAACAAGCCTTCGGCCTCAAGCTTACGCCGAAGCTGTTCGTAACGCATCGCGAGACTTCCTGCACCGTCAGGCTGCATATCATCAATATACAGCTGGTATTGCCCCGATGGGCCGTAAATCGATACCCTTCCGTGAGCGATCACCTTCATCCCATCCTCTGGACGAAAGATCAAACGTTGCGCATACGTGCGAAACATGACTGCTCGCACCTGCCCATCCTCATCCTTGAGTGTCAGATACAAATGTCCCGAACGAGGCACAGTAAAATTGGATATTTCACCACACACGTATACGTTTGAAACTACGGAGTCTCCGTCGAGCAGCATTTTCAAATATTCGTTCAACTGTGACACCGAAAGTGTCGTTTTTTGGCGATCCATACTGCTCCTTTCTGTGCGTTAAATCAACTAATCATAATTTTAAAAATCGTTTTCTGCAAAGTAAAGCAATTCCTGCGGCGTTGTCGGCAGAAAACTGCGGCTCTGCAAAAAAAGTATTGGAGCGTCTCCCAAGCATTGCCTGTAGGCGTTGATTGCTCATTACACCGCCGGCATATACCACCGGTAGTCCCGGATAGGCAAGGTCCAGCTGAGCGGTCATCACACAAAGTGTCTTTCCGATAAATTCAAGCACATAGGCACTGACAGCCATTGCGTCGCCACTCTCACGCCAAAGCTTTTCGGCAAGGTTTTGCAACCCCGAAAGATTGCAGTTGCCGTTCTTTACGCAAATACGGGGCGTAGGTATTTCCCCTTCATATCGTGAAGCAAGCGTTTCCATTTCTTTTCCGCAAGGAAAGCCAAGTCCCATCATCACACCTACACGGTCTATCGCCTGTCCTGCATTGAGATCAGCTGTCTTTCCAACGAGCTTCACAGAAAATCCATCTCTCTTTGGAATCACATATAAGACCTCCGTGGTTCCACCCGAAACGTGAAACGCGGCAAACGGTTCATCAAGAAGCCTGTCGCTCTCCCCCGAAGAATACACAGCTGCCATAATATGCCCATCTTGATGCGAAAAATCATATACGGGAATGTCAAGTGCTGCCGCAAAACTGTTGGCTGCCGCAACTCCTGAAAGAAAACACGGCATATACGAGCCTTCTGCCTCGCGTGGGCGCGCCGAACAACCAACCGCCAATATTTCTGCTCCACGCACCGCTTCACGTAAGAGTGCGGTCACAGAGGGCAAATTACGCACATGAGAAAAAACCGCATCACTCTGACGAAGTCCGCATTCTCCTGCGCGAACGCAAAGCGGTTCCTTGATATTTGCGATCACTTCACCTTCAAGCGAACATACCGCTGCGGAAGTTGTATAATTACTGGTATCAAAGCCGACAAAGCATTGTGAAGTCATTTCTTTGAAGCCTCGATCTCGTCTTTTGCACCGTTGAGCAGACCGTTTACAAAGGCTTTCATCTTCTGATCGTCAAATTTTTTTACCAGCTCGATTGCCTCATTGATGGATACCGCTGCAGGTATCTTCTCCATGTACAGCATTTCATAGATACACAAACGTACTATACAACGCGAGATGGGAGAGATGCGGCTCGGTTTCCATCCCTTGGAATGTCTCATGATCATCTCATCGATTTCATCAAGATGTTCTCGAACTCCAAAATAAACAGTTTTGATATACACATCGTCAATGATCTCACGGTTCTCAGCCGAAACCGAATAGATTGCGGTCGGTTCTTCTTCCGTTCGGAATTCGGTCTCAAACAACAGACGAAATACCTCTTCTCTTGCTTCTTTTCTTGTCAATTCTGCCATGTCAGACAAACAATCCTTTCTTGGCGCTATTAAAGCGCATAAAAATCCATATTATTCATTATACATCGAAAATGCAAAATAGTCAACAGAAAATAATAAATATTTAAATATTTTTTATAATATAATAGTATATTTATAATATAATCCGTCTTTTCTTGCATAAATCCCCCCTATCGACAATAAAATGAAGCATACAACTATACCAAGGAAAGGATTTACCATGCATAAGCACGCAATCGTTGCAACAGTACGCTTTTTGATCTTTTTGACCGTCCTCGCTATGACAACAGCAGCTTTTTCATGTGCCGCGCGAAGCACAGACCAAAACACGGCACATACGCAAGGTAACACGGAAAGCAAGCCATTCACTGTTATTCTCGATGCAGGACACGGCGGAGAGGACGGCGGTGCCGTTAGTTCTTCCGGAATATTTGAAAAGGATCTCAATCTTGCTGTAGCGCAAAAACTGAAAACACTGTTCGAAGCAAATGGGGTTAATGTGATCATGACACGCGAAACAGACACACTTCTCTATGATAAGAACGTCGACTACAAAGGGCGAAAAAAAGCGCTTGATCTCGCAGCACGACTTAAAATCGGAGAAAGCAACCCGGACAGTATTTTCGTCAGCATCCACATGAACGCTTATCCTCTCCCGCAATATCACGGATTACAGGTATGGTATTCGCTAAATCATCCACAGTCCCTACTTCTGGCAAAAAACATTCAAAAAACCGTCTGCGAAACTCTTCAACCTCAAAATGAACGTACAGTTAAACCTGCCACCTCGAGCATTTACCTTTTGCATCATCTTTCCACTCCGTCTGTTTTGGTAGAGTGCGGCTTTCTATCAAATGATACAGAAGCGGAACGCTTAAAGGACCCCGATTATCAAAGCCGACTTGCTGTTGCGATCTTTCTTGCCATTATGGAATGCCAAACAACCACAGAAAACGAATAATCCAAAGTTTTATAAAGAAACCTCTTGATTTCTCGAAAAAACTGGTGTATAATGAAAGACAGTTTGAGAGAAAGGCTGATGAAAATGAAAGGTTTGAAAACGTTTTACATCTGTTCGGAGTGCGAGTATAAAACTCCGAAATGGCTCGGAAAATGTCCTAAATGCGGAGCCTGGAACTCCTTTGTTGAGGATGTCGAAGAAGCCGCTCCTGCCGCCTCAACAACGCCAAAACGTATAAGCATGATCCCCTCAACAGGCGAAAATAAGGCTGTGGGTTTTCAAGAGTTGGAGATTCCGGATTATATGCGGCAAAATACAGGATTGGGCGAGCTTGACCGCGTTCTCGGTGGTGGACTTGTGCACGGCTCTGTTGTTTTACTGTCAGGTGAACCCGGTATCGGTAAATCCACACTCCTCATGCAGATCTGTGATTCACTCGGCACCACCAGAAAGGTGCTTTATATCTCCGGCGAGGAATCGGGCGGACAACTCAAATTACGAGCGAAACGCTTAGGAGTAAAAGGTAACAATCTGTTTATTCTCACTGAAACCAATATTGAAAACATTCTCAAAGAAGCCGAAAAAGTCAAACCTGATGTTATGATCGTCGATTCTATTCAAACCATCTACTCGGCATCGGTCAACTCCACCCCCGGCAGCATTACACAGGTAAAAGAAACCGCCCTTTCGTTCATCAACAAGGCAAAATCCAATGGCATGTCGGTCATCATGGTTGGACACGTCAATAAAGAAGGCAGCATTGCGGGCCCCAAAGTATTGGAGCATATGGTTGACGCGGTTCTCTATTTTGAGGGCGAGCGACAGCAGGCATACCGCATCATCCGCGCCATCAAAAACCGATACGGCTCCACCAATGAGATCGGTGTTTTTGAAATGAGCGATAAAGGGCTTTTGGAGGTGGAAAACCCGTCAGAAATGCTGCTTGCCGGCAGACCGAAAAACATTTCGGGCAACTGCGCTGTCTGCACTCTGGAAGGCACAAGACCCCTGATTGCCGAGATCCAGGCACTTGTTACACCAACCGCATTTCCTGCTCCACGCCGTACCACCAACGGCATTGATTACAACCGTATGTGTCTTATCATCGCGGTGCTTGAAAAACGTTTGGGGCTAAAATTTTATCAAAATGATGTATACCTCAATGTTATCGGCGGCTTGCGTTTGGATGAGCCTGCAACAGATGTTTCTCTTGCTATGGCGCTTATTTCATCCATGACCGATCGCATCATCCCCGACGATCTGATTGCCATTGGAGAATTAGGGCTCGCAGGAGAATGCCGTGCTGTTGCAAACCTTGAGCAACGAGTCAAAGAAGCCGCCCGTCTTGGCTTTACAACCGCGATCGTTCCCTACCGTAACATCGAAAAACGCAAACTCGAATGCGAGGGCATCAATATCATTCCCATCCGCGGCATCTATGAGGTGCTGAATATGATGAAAAAGCAAGACTGACAAAAAATCAAGAAAGACGCCATCCACTAAAAGGATCGCGTCTTTCTGTTTTTTTAGCTTTCACAAATTATTTTGCCTCAAACCAATTGTCTCCAACATGGATATCCACATCAAGAGGTACCGAATACGCAACCGCGTTCTCCATCTCCTCTTTGAGAATGGATTTTGCCTTTTCCGCACAGGAGCGGTGTGCCTCGATCAGCAGTTCATCGTGTACCTGAAGGATCAAACGCGCATCAATGCCGCTTTCCTTTAGCTTTTTGTGTACGCGTACCATCGCAAGCTTGATAATATCGGCGGCCGTCCCTTGGATCGGGCTATTCATTGCCACACGTTCGCCAAACTTTTGTTGCATCTTATTTGTTCCTGCAAGCTCAGGGATATACCGCCGTCTGCCAAACAGCGTTGTCACGTAACCTTTTTCATAGGCTTCGCGGATCACGCCTTTCAAATAGGCATCAATTCCGGGATAGCTTGCAAGATAACGGTCGATAAATTCCTGCGCCTCGGCTCTTGAAACGCCGAGATCATCAGCAAGCGAAAAGGCACCAATGCCGTACATAATACCAAAATTAACAGCCTTTGCTTTTTTGCGCATTTCAAGCGTTACTTCCTCGGGGGAAACACCAAATACGGTAGCGGCGGTTGAAGTGTGAATATCCGCACCGCCAAGAAAAGCGTTTATCATGTTTCGATCGTCCGAAACATGTGCCAAAAGGCGCAATTCAATCTGCGAATAGTCGGCATCAACAATTACATAATCCTTGTTTGCAGGTAAGAAAAAGCGGCGCAGCTCACGTCCCATTTCTGTACGAATGGGAATGTTTTGCAAATTGGGTTCGGTTGAGGAAAGTCGCCCGGTAGCTGTACCGGTCTGTTTAAAAGTGGTATGAACACGACCGTTTTCGTCCGCAACCTTAAGAAGTCCGTCGGTATAAGTGCTTTTAAGCTTTGTAACTTGACGGTAATCAAGAATATCCTGCACGATCGAGTGATAAGGACGCAGCTTTTCAAGTATCTCGGCATTGGTAGAATAACCCGTTTTGGTCTTTTTGGCGTGCGGCAATTTCAGAGTGTCAAACAGTATCTCCCCCAGCTGCTTGGGAGAGTTGATGTTAAATTCCCTGCCTGCCTGAAACCAAATCTGTGCCTCAAGTGCCGATGCAAGCTGACCAAGCTGATCTCCATACAAAGCGATTCCATCTCTGTTTATATAAAAGCCGGTCGTCTCCATATCGGCAAGCACAGCGGCAAGCGGCATCTCAAGCGTATAGAGAAGTGTTTCTTGCTCACTTTCACAAAGCTTTTCCCGAATTGGCTCATACAAACGCAAATAATACAAAGCACGCGGGATCTCCGCTCCAACCGTCTCCCCCAAATAATCCGAAACAAGTATGGGCAGTTCATAATTAGTTTTGGCGGAATTTGCAAGATATGCCCCCAGCATCAGATCAAACAATTTGATTCCATCAAACGCATCGGTCGTTAATTGCTTATATAAATTTTTGGAATCGTAACAAATTAAAGTTTTTCCAAGCAAAGCATCCGCAAATACACCAAAGGGCGAAGAACTGTATAATACCGTTGTTCCGATGGCAAAGCAACAGATATCCCCCTCTATATCAAAGGCGGCAATCGGAGCCTCACGAAGCATCCGACAGATCTCGTCATCGTCAACATCATGTCGTACTATAAGCTCCGAGGGCGTCACTGTATCGCATTCCTCTAATCCAAACCTCTTGATAAACGCCGAAAATTCCAATTTCAAAAACAGCTTACGAGCCGCAGATGCGTCTATTCCTGCGCATTGAAGCTCCTGCAAAGTCATTCCCAACGGAACCTCGCGGCATATTTTCGCCAGCTTTTGCGAAAGATACGCACTTTCCTTCCCGTTTTCAAGCTTTGCGCGCATGGACGGTGTATGCTTTGCTGTTGGAAGTGAGGCATAGACACCATCAAGACTACCGTATTCGGCAATCAGCTTCAACGCCCCTTTTTCACCAATTCCGGGAACTCCGGGGATGTTATCCGAGCTATCCCCCATCAATGCTTTTACGTCAACAAATTGCCCCGACTTAACCCCATATTTAGCAAAGAATTGCTCTTCTCCCATGTCAACAGTCTCGTTGTTGGTTGCCAGCAAAACATGAACGCGGTCACTGATCAGTTGAAGCGAATCGCGGTCACCTGTCAAAAGATAGGCATCACAGTCGGCATTTTCGCACATCGTTGCCAATGTGCCGAGAACATCATCCGCTTCATACCCCTCCTTTTCTATGATCGTATATCCCAATGCGCGCATCAACTCTTTTGCAACAGGCAATTGAAGAGCCAACTCGTCGGGCATGGGTCTACGTCCCGCCTTATAGGCATTGTACATTGCGTGGCGGAAGGTCGGAGCCTTTAAATCAAACGCCACAACACAAAAATCGGGCTTCAAAAGATCAGCCTGACGGGAAATCATGGTAACCATTCCGTACAGAGCATTTGTTGGGAATCCGTCTTTAGTAGATAAAGGACGGATCCCATAGTAAGCGCGGTTGAGAATGCTGTTGCCGTCTACGGCAAGCAATTTTTGTTTCATAAGCAGCTTCCTTTCAAAAGGTTATCCTCATTACATACGTATAGTTTACCACAAAAAGCAAAAAAAGTCAACGCATCCCAAAAATAAAAAACGCAGGAGATCCATAATCCTACAAAAAAATATTTAGTTATACATACGGAAGTTATCGCTCTGAAATCTTTTGATATATCAAAAAAATCGGTTCTATAATAAATGTTGGGGTGAAGCCAACAGATATTGCAAACAAAGTGTAAAAAAGTAAAAAAAGAAAGAGCATATCTGAAAAAATCTGATAAAATGTTAGTTACCACACAAACATCATCGGAGGTTTCAGATATGCT
>JAFTXB010000276.1 GCA_017461825.1 Clostridia bacterium | reverse complement strand
TGTTTTTCCATCATCCAAGCTACCGCTTACGGTCAATCTTTTAAAACCGATCTTCGTTTTGCAATTCACAAAAAGAAGTACGTTCTTTTGGTTTCCGTTTTGATCTGTAGTGATTGTAGTACACAGTCCGCCTTGCAGAGCGGGTTGAGGCAGTGCCGTATGCAGATAGGTCTCACACCAATCACCGATTCCCGTCTTGCTGACTGTAATGTATCGGTAGGCTTCGTTTTCGTCTTTCGGCTTAGAATATGCCTTTGCCCATTCTCCGGTAACTGTATAGCCAACGCTGAATTGTCTGGAATTCAGCATCACACTGCCATCCGAAAGCTCGGCAATCGAGGTCTCATCCAAATTTTTGGATGCACGTTCTCCAAGATTCCAGCTGTTTCCGTTATCATCGCTATATACGGTAAACACCTCATACTTTCCCGTATAGCACCAAATAGGCGCGATCAAACGTCCTGCATACTCTCCGGTCTGTACGCAAATGCCATGTCCGGGACCGGGATTGCACATGGTCCAACCAAGCTCCCCTTTTTTGAGCGAGGTGACAATGTTGGTCGGCTCACTCCAAACCCTTCCGTCCTGCTCCTTTGTACTAAAGCGGTGATAAACACCATCGTTTCCAACCGCGCAAGCATATAACAAATGAATTGTTCCTTCTTTATCCACGATCATTACGGGGTTAGTCAAGGGCTTATCGCCACTGTCAACGGTCAATACGATTTCAAAGCTTTTTCCGCCGTCCGTCGAACGGCGAACCGTCAATTCGGTATCCCCCTCGTCTGTATTGATTTCCTTCCGCATCTCCCATGCAAGAAGCAATGTATCGTACTCTGTGATGATCATATTTGGAATTCGAAATTTCAAATATTGTTCATTTTCCTGCTTTGGATCAAAAATCTGTATAGGCTGACGCTCAACCAAACGATCTGTAGTTGTATCCATTGTTTATTTCTCCGTTTCACTATAAATTTTCGAAAAAGCAGTGTGATTATCACGAGGCATTGTACATAGATCTTGCCAACGCCTCGCAATTAAAACCATTCCTACAAATATCCCATTCAGTCAGATACTTTCTTTTTCAGAACGACAACTGCCACAGGCAAAAGACAAAAGAGTGCGCCCATACCAACGGTTGACGAACAGCCCGAATTAGGATTATTGTCCTGAACATCGGTTGTGGGTTGCTCGGTTGTTGGTTCCGAAACGACGGGCGGCGTGTAAGAGGACAGGAAGGCAATCTCGGCAATATCATAATTCAGCGCAGATAATTGTGGAAGTACGATTTCTACAGATTGAAGCGTTCCCTTGCAATATTCATTCTCGCTCCAGTCAAACACAACCTCATGGTATTCACCATCACCTTTGAGTGTCGCCGTAGTATATAGCTTTTTATCCGAGGAGTCAACACGCCCGCAACGAGCGTAGAGTCCAAGTGTAATATCCCCGCCACCTGCGTCACACTTTACTTTTAATTTTACAAAAGGTGTTTCCGACAAATCTCTGTAAGCCGTTTTTTGCGCAATGTCCAACACAAATCTTGATTCTTGATTTGCCTTTGTTTTGACGGTCAGAGATTCTCCCGAATCGGTACTCAACGTGGCATTTTTTATTTCGGTTACCATAGTAGCAAGACCTTCGGTTATCGTTGTTACATCGTTTAGTTTCGTTTCGTCGTCCTTGCAAAAAGTGTCATAGAAGCTAAAGGATACCAACTGAATCGTATTTCCTTGATTTGCCTCATAAACCACGTATACTTTTCCCTTGGAGTCCACCGCGATATCAGAATATCCACCATTAGTATAATCCAATACAATTTCTTTTTCCCATGTCAAGCCATCGTTTAAGCTACACTTGACCGTTACATTATTACGAGAGGTCATAGATGCACAGTTAACAAAAAGCACTGCATACGGCAAACCCTCAATATCTACCGCACACATACTTGCCGCACACGCCGGATCAATCAAGCCTTGATCTGCCTTGGTTACTGACCAACCATTAATACCTGTTTTACTGATCGAATATCTGCGATAAGGGGACTCCTCACTTGCGAAGGTATATTGACGGGAATTTACCATCACACTTCCGTCCGAAAGCTCCACGGCACAGCTTTCATCCTTGTTGCCCGAAACCTTTCCGCCAAAATTCCAAGTCGCTCCGTTATCGTCGCTGTAAATGGTATGAACACTATACGTACCGATATCTACCCAAACAGTAAACAGTAATCTGCCGTTTTCAAGGCAAATACCGTGTCCGGGCCCACAGGCAATATGTCGGTAGTTTTTACCAAAGCCCAACATATCACTCAAATCACGGGGGGCGCTCCATGTCAAGCCGTCATCGGTGCTTTTGGAATACCAAATGCCCTCTCTTCCCACGTTGCAGGAAAAAATAATATGCAAATCACCGTTTTCATCACATACCATCGCGGGATTGTTCATGGTCTCGCCATAGCCATTCTCAAAAAACTCTTGACCTTTCGCAATATAGATCGGATCGCCAAAGGTTTTTCCACCATCGGTAGAACGGCGCAAATAGAGATCAAACAAATATTCGTCTCCCGATACGTAACCGTCACCTTCGATCGTCGTTCTTGCCTCACCGTAAATAATGACCGTATCTTGTTTGGTAACCACAATACCGGGCAAACGATAAAGATTATATCGATCATTACCATCGACCTCAGCATTCCAATATTGCATGGTACTGCGATAGCCGTGATAATAGTTATCAGCTGAAGCCGCACTTGGAATCAATGCCAAGGCAGAAGTCAGCAATAGAATCAAGCTTAAAAATAATGCGATTTTTTTCATGAATTACCATCCTTTCAATGAAACAAACCGTTGATTACAGCTTATCGGTAACCTCGGTCTTGATGTACTGCTTTTGCGCATCGGTCAGTTCGGCAAACGGTGCGCGCGCATTTCCAAAATCAAAGCCCATCTGACACAGCACGACCTTGTTCATCTGCATACCACCGACCTCGATGAGGATCTTGATAATGCGGTTTGCCTCGCGTTGCTCGGCAAGTGCCTCTGCCATTTTGTTTTCCTTGAACAGCTTGTGAATCTTGATAAACTTCTCTGCCATGTAGTTGTAGGTGCTTCCGATACCGCCGTCGGCGCCCATCGAAAGTCCGCAAAGGAACATCTCGTCAAAGCCGTTGAAGATTACCTTGTCTTGGAACTTGGTCTTGACCTGCTCCAATGCAAAATACTCGCTCGACGTGTGCTTCAAGCCGATGACCATGTCGTTGTCAAGGATCTCCGCAATCTGCGCGGTAGAGAATTTCACGCCCGACGTACCGGGGATATAGTACATGATCATGGGCATCTCACTTGCGTTGATGATGTCATTGTAATACTTTTTGATCTCGTCAAAAGTAAAGCCGTAGTAGAAGGGACACACCGCAGACACCGAGTCATAGTTCAGCTCCTTTGCTCTCTTTGCAAAGCGGATCGCCTGATCGGTGGAGATGCTTCCAACGTGCGCCAAAAGCTTGACTCTACCTGCCGCCTGCTCTGCTACGATCTCGTAGGTCTGCATACGCTCTTCCTCGGTCAGCAGGAATGCCTCGGCAGTACTGCCGCCAACGTAAAATCCCTTGACTCCTTTTTGAATATTGTATTCTACAAGCTCTTTCAACACCTTTGCGTTGACGGTATTCTCTTTGGTAAAGGGGGTAAGAAGGGCGGGATAAACGCCGCCAAAGGTTTCTGTCAATTTCATAATAAAATCCTCTTTTCTTTATATTTCAATTTAAGTAGCGGTTTTTAAAAAGGGCGCGGCAGCCCAAACTTATAGGACTACCGCGCCGGGCGATTGGGGAACTTATATGTTAGTCTTCTTTTTTGCGCATCGTGCAAGCAGCACCTACGATTGCAAGAACTGCAACCGCGCCGATTCCTACCACGGAACCGCAACCCGACTTTTCCTCGTTTGCGGGCGCATTGGTCTCGGGAGCATTGGTTTCGGGAGCGTTGGTTTCAGGAGCTGCAGTCTCATCATTGTTACCGCCATTGTCGCCACCGGGGGTCTCGTTATCGCCGGGAGTCTCGTTGCCGCCGGGAGCAGGAGTCTCATTCTCCATGGCTACGATAAAGTACAACTCGCCTTCCGCAACGGGAATGGTAATTGCAGAAGTCGTATCAACGGTAGGCTGGGTGCTTTGTCCCTTTGCTACCACTTCTTGATAAGCAGTATTGTCAGCGGGAACGACCTCGACACCAACCTTGCAGGTATTATCGAATACGATCTGACCGGAGGTATAGCCAATCATCTTACCAATTACCAAGGTTTCTGCCGTGGGAGCTGCACTGTTATAGGTAATGGTTCCGTCAACGGAGCATCCGCTCACGCTCATCGTGCCGGGGAACGCGTAAGTACCAATCAGCGAAGCAACCGAATTATCAAAATGTCTCGGTCTGGAATCGGTTGCAGAGTTAGGAGGCAACTGTGTGCGAACCGTAGTCAAGGTAATATTGCCGGTATTATGACAATTCTCAATAATGTTGGTTCCGTCGGCAAGGTATCCCATAAGACCGCCAATGCAAATATTAACGTCTACCTGTGCATCAACCGTAATATTACCGGTATTGTAGCAATTCTTAAAGGTATGAACAGAAGTATCCTTATTCATTACTGCACCGATCAGACCGCCAACACGGAACTCTGCATAACCGTTGTTTCCGCTATCAATCGTGTAATTGAAGTTCGCTTTGTTAAAGCAGTTTTCAATGGTCAGTTTATATCTGGAAACACCTAGAAGTGCACCAACACGATTGGTGTTTTTCAAGGTTACGTTACCGCTTGCAATACCGATGTTTTTGATCACGGCACCCTCGCCGGCATGACCGAACAAGCCGTTAACGTAAACGGGCTTGCTATCAATCTCAGAAACAAGATTGAAGTTGTAGATCACGTGATTGTCACCGTCGAAAGTTCCTTCAAAGCGCTTCTTGTTGTCTCTCCAAAGATTGGTGGTATCGGTCTCAACACCGCCAATGCCGTACCAACCGTGGTTTTGGAAGTCCACGTCGCAGGTCAGCTTAAAATGCTTGTTTGCATAGTTGGTGGTATAGCTTTCATAGCGCACGTTTGCGGAAAGCTTTGCAAGATCCTCGGCACTTTGGATCAGATAGGGGGAAGCTGCGGTTCCCAATCCTTCAAAGGTGTAAACCTCTGCATCGGAGGTAACCGTGAGGGGCGTTCCGTCCCATTTGGATGCAGCCGCAATACGATCAGCTTCTGTGGTGGTTGCCGCCTCGGCCCCCACCCATACGGCAGCAGTTGTTAAAACAAAAACCACACATAAAAGAATACTCAGTAATTTTTTCATGATATTTTTTCCCTTTCAATTAAAGATACGATCATCCACCGTATTCGGTGTTAATGCGACCTATGTTATAGATCAAAAGATCCTTATTCGAATTCCAATATTCGGTCATCGATTCTTTTCCTGCCATAAGCTCATTTGCAAAGGATTGATAGAAGGATCCGGTTGCCTCGGTAAAGTAAATAGCAAAGTCATAGTGGAGTGTTTGGCGAATAATTTCGAGCATTTCGGAATCTTCACTGGACTGTGCAGATTGCAGCTTCAAAACCTTTCCAAAATACTCGGGAACCACCAACTCATTCGTTTTTTGATTCAAAGCTTCTACGAGTATTGCAGAGGTCTCAAAATCCGCATTACTGGGAATATAGAACAGCTCGCTGCGATGTACATAGGTAATGTAATTCTCCTGTGCCTCATCCCACTTCGGCATCGGCAAAACGCCCATACGGTCGATAAAAGGAGTCAAAACCTCATTCGCAACCAAAGATTGAATATAATCAATGTGGAACAACTGAGCATCAATAGAAGTAGGCCCTATTACGTCAGTACTTCCCGATTTAAAAATCGGATCATACTCATAGCACAGATCGTAAACGGCGGAATAGATCGTTTCCAAATGATCGTTGTAAAAATTGTCTGCGCTCCATTCACCATCACCGTTTTGGGTTACGAATTCCAGACCAAAGCCCAAGCCCAAAGCAACGAGAGTATGGGTGCTGTAATGGAACGCATACATATCACCGTCGTTGCCTTGATGCTCGCCAAAGGCGGTACAAAGCTCATAGAAACGCTCATACGTCCATTTTCCTTCACGAACAAGATCGTACAAATCATATCCAAAGTGATATAGCTGATCGTTGAAAACATTTTTGTTATAAACGATACCCATTGACCAACCGATCTGCGAAATGACAAAGTCACCCGATGCCCCCCAAAGCTTTCCGTTTACAACGCCGTACTTATTGATCTCATCATGATACCAAGGTTGCTCAAAATTAAGAACTTCACTGCTGTTAAGGTCATGATACATGCCCTCGGTGGCAAGAGCGAGGCAATAATAGTTTTGTCCAAGCACCAGATCAAACGCATCCGCGCCTGCTTGCAGGGATTGACGCACCGCACTGTTAAACTCAACGCTTCCAGAAGAATTACCGTCCTTTGGAACATAGTTGATCGCGGTATTAAAATACTCTTCAACCGCCAAATTACGCTCGTAAACGGCATTTCCCACAACTTCTCCCGTATATTCATCTTGATTATAAAAATCCTCGGTTTGGGAGGTGATCAGAATGTTAAATTCCTGATTTTTCAAATCAAGCTTTGGGAGTGTGTCCAAATAGTCCACTTCGGTTTGTGTGTTATCATTGGGCAGAGTTGTTGTTTCCTCGTTGTTTTTATCATTTTTACAGGAAACAAACAGCGTCAAAAGCATAACCAATGCCAACACAAGTGTTAACGCTTTTTTCATGTAAACTCTCCTTATGAGAACGAAATATTATCCCAAGATGTATAATCGCAATCGGTCAAATTAGAAATCGAAACGGGATTGGAGGTTGTAATAACATCCTCCGTTCCAAGAGCAAAAATGCTAATTTCAGGATTTATATAGTGCTTCATTGTTTTTACCTCCTTAAATTAAGCTACTACTTCAGGAACCAGCGGAAGTTCAGTAGGCTCCGTTGTCGTACCGTAAATTCTAACGCCGTCTGCGGTCTCTACAAAGGGAGTAATGGTAAAGGTTGCGCTCTCAAGCGGAATATCGGTAATTCCCTGTGCTACAAAGCACTTGCCCGTTTTGGGAGTAACGTCTCCGGACGGTGTTCTTAAACTGGTGTAAACAACCTTGCCGCTCAGCTCAATATCGGCTGTTTTGGTGGTTCCATTGTCGTTATACGAAACCGTTACGATATAGCCAGCCTTGGCAAAAGCATAGGGGCTAACTGCAAGCTCGGATGCAAAACGGATCTTGTACTCGCCTTCGGTAGCTGCTTTGCCGTTTTGATATGCGTAATTGGTAAACAACGCCGAGGATGTGATCTTGATCTCGTCGGTGGTGGAGGTTGCACTTACACTACCAAAATTACCAACTATTTGGGTAACTGCGTCATTTCCACAATTGTAATTATAAACAGTGTTTTCAACAGTCCACTTCAGATGCCAGTTCCACCCGGAAAGCGCGGACACACGTGCTGTATTAACATTGGATCCAACAAAGGAAACGTTTCCACCTGCCTTACAATTTACAAACGCAATCGAATTATAACTATTTTCACCGCCTGCGGCTACAGACCAGGGTGTTCTTGCCCAACCCAAAAGAGAAGATACACGATGCGCTTGAGTACCTACAGAATCAATCGTAATCGAACCAACGGAGGTCACACTATTCAAAGTAAGATTATTATTGAGCACCATTCCAACGATACCACCAATTGCAATAGGCATATCCTTGCTAACCTTTGCCTCAATAGAACCAAACCAAAAACAATTGGTTAAAGCTGTGCCATTTGTATTTTGATTTGCCGAACCAATCAAACCACCAGCATACCAAGCATCCTCATCTTCAAATACAACATTGGTATCAGAACTTGCAGGCTTATCAATCTCATAGGAGAGCACCATATCTGCCCCACTAAAGCAATTCTCCATGGTTAAAGTTCTCCATGCGCGCCCTACAATGGCACCAACGGAACGGTTGTTTGTCAATTCAATCGTGCCGCTTGCAATACCAAAATTTTTGATCGTTGCATCAAAGGTAGCACCAAAGAAACCGCGACCAATCGTTCCGGTAGAGCTTTCGGTTACAGGTTCACTGGACAAGTTGAGATTATAAACCACGTGTCCGTCACCGTCAAAAGCGCCCTTAAAAGTTCTTACAGGATTGTCTCTTGTCTGCGCGTTACCAATTCCGGGCCACGCTTGGTTATTCATGTCCAAATCAACACAAAGCTTAAAGGTCTTGTCCCACGAATAATTTTCACCATTATTAACGTTAGCCGCCAACATAGCAACATCATATGCAGTCTTTAAAAGATAGGGATCCTGGGCTGTTCCGGTTCCTCCACCGTATGTATAACTACTATTTGCAGTCGGAATCGTTCCGTCCCACACGCTAACCGAAGATGTACCGTTGTTTTCCTCTGCATATGCCACGGGAACGGTCAGGACAGATGCAACGAGGATTGCCATTACGATGGCAAAAGATAAAATTCTTTTCATTGTCTAAATCTCCTTCTTGTTTTTTAATATTGTTCCGTCATGTAGGCAAATCTTTCCTCCCCCCGGATAAGCGCGATATCAGACGGCATGATAACACGTTTCATATCTTTTTGTATCCATATAAATTGTAACACAAAACAATTGTGTTTTCAACCATGTCAAAAGTCAATTTGACTTTGTTTTGCATTTTAAAAAGAAACGCCACATTTTTTTGTACATATTATTTAATAAATCTACCAATTTCCAAAAATAGGCAATTATTTTGTACTTGACTTAAATAAAAAGCTATGCTATAATAATTTCGTATAAATCAAGTTTAATCACTTAAATTTTACCGTTAAAGGATAAGAAATAGGATATGAGTTTGTTTAAAAAATATCATTTTTTTCAATTTAACATTGCCGAAATCGAAATCAATTTTGTTTTTGACGAACTTTTTTTGCACAGCGATTATATCCCCCCCAATCCCATTTTGCACCATCACGAAACATGGGAGCTTTATTGTGTTACAGAAGGAACTATGAAGCTCTCCATTGAAAATCAAATTGTTGAAATTGCAAGCAACCACATACTGTTTATTCCGCCCTACACGAGCCACTGCATTTTACACGGCTCCGCCGATCAATTGCATACAAGCATTCGCTTTTGGCTATCGGGAGACTCAAATGAATCTAAAAATACACTTGAAGCGATATTGAATTCATCTGCTTTAAAATCACTGTCTTGGACATTTTCCAACAATAGCCGTTTACAAGAAATAAAAACTCTTTATCAAGATTATATTTCCAACTCAAAATCAATTTGGCTATCGTCAAGAATCTCTGCAATTTCGCAACTCTTTTTTATAGACGTTTTAGAAGTCATTGCCCCCAATCCCCCAAGTCAGCTTGCAAAAAAGGGCAATCATGATAACACACCAATGTTATTGGAATATTTGATGCTATACAGCTCCGAAAACGATATTACACTCCCACAATTGGCAAAAGCACTGAACTACAGTAACGAGCAGACCACCCGCATTATTAAAAAGAAATTCGGAAAACCGTTTCGCAGCTTGATTCGCGACATAAAAATTGAAAAAGCAAAAATTTTTTTGACACAATCCGATTTTAAAATTGAAGAAATTGCAAACAATCTCGGATTTGAAACCGTAAAGAGTTTTAATGCAAGCTTTCAAGATAGTGTCGGCATGAGTCCAACCGTTTACCGTCAACAAAATCAACAGAAAAATATAGATTCCGAGTAATCACTTCGCCCATCTGAATTTCATGGCGTATAACTCTCTATGAAAGCACCAACCACCGCCGCCACACAAACGATTAAAATAATCAAAACAGCAATCCAGCCACCTGCAATAATGATTGCAATTGTCTCTTTAAGAATTGCAATGGCAGTTTTCACGGCTTCCACCGTTGCCTTGAATGCCACCTTTGCAAACTTGATCGCGGCTTGCGCGGCACGTTTGAGCTTCATAGCCGCCTTTTGTGAGACTTTCATACTTGCCTTTGCCGTCTGTCCTGGAGCTTTGAGTAGCTTCTTGGCAGACGGCAAAGCTTTTCTTTTAGGGCTTGGCAATTGCTTGTTTGGGATCTTCACTTTGAAATCAGGCATCTTGCGGTGGCGGAAACGGTAAAGACTTCGGAGCTTGTTCCCCGTCACGCGCATTCCCCAACGCCCCATCCGTTCCATAACGTAGATCACGCATTCCCCGATTTCTCCCTCAATTTCATGTATCTGAGAACCTGCATAGTCCACCTCCGATTCGCCACTCTGATCCTGCAGTTACGTTCGTCCTCATGGAAGCTTCTGTTTATATTATGGTTTACTTTTATCGTTTTTGGGATGTTTTGAAAAAAGACTTAAATTTTGGTTTCAAAATACAAAATAATCAAGAATATTAAAAAAATCCCGTGCACAATCACTCGGTTGCAAATTATGAAACCACCTGACTGTACACGGAATTTTTCGGCTTCTTTTGAGGCATTTTCTCGCCGGAATTTGTGCAAAGAAAAACAAAAAGCCTTATGAAATGTTACTTCCATAAGGCAATTTGTGCCGCCCCCAAACGAGCTTGCTGTTTTTTTGGGCATCGAACCAAAGCGAAAGGCTACGGTCGCAAGCTCCCTCCGCCGCGAATTTGCTTGCCCGTTTGACACGGGCCTTCCGCAAGCGGAACCGCAAAGTTCGCACCTGTTCCTCCCTTCGGTCGGAGCAGCTTGTTGCTACGCCTCAACCCCATCAAAGAAGAAAACGAAAAGCGAACCGCCTAATGGCGATCCGCTTTTCGTTGGCTCCCCCTGCTGGGCTCGAACCAGCGACAACCTGATTAACAGTCAGGTGCTCTCGCATGTGATGCGCTTTGCACCATCGTGTCAACCGAATGAGTGTAGTACACTGTCAGTTCAACAAGGGTTCAACTATATTCCTCATAGCAATTAATGCTATCGAATATCAACGGATATATTATAGCAAGTTTTGTCACATTTGTCAACAGGAAGTTTTGTAAACATTGTGTAAACATCGTTTACTTTTCTGTTACGCTGTTTCAACAATTGTAGGCTTCTGTCCTATCCAGTCTTCACAGAATTGTCTGTATGTAAAGTTGAGTTCAATTGTAATTTCATAATTACGATTAACTTCAACACGAGAAAACAGTTGGCTGGCAATCATCTTCTTAACTTCCAAAGACGATTCAAAAAATTCAATAGACCAACTACGGAACTGTTTGTATGCAGGAATGATGGAATCAGAGATTGCCTTTTTCTCGGCTTCTTCTTTTCTCAGCCTTTCGAGTTCTTTGCCTGCTGCCTCAATCTTGCCCTTAATTGCCTGCAATGCGGTAGCAAGGTCTTCTTGAGTGTAGAGGCTGTCTCCTGTTATAGCTTTAGGTATTTCTGCTCGAAGCGTATCAAGCTTTTTTGTATCCTGCTCGATATCGCTGATGAGTTTCTTTTCCATTGTTTGAAATTCTGCAACAGCCCTTTTGTAAGCCATCTGAATTTTTTCTTCTTCAGGGCAACCCGTAATACTTGAAAAGATCTGCCCCATAGCGTTTATGACAGCACGATCTATGCGATCAGAATCATAGACAGACATTCCATCGCACTCATTCAAGCCACGACTTCTGTGATAACAAACGTATCTTCCTCTCGACTCTGTGTAAGGTGTACCATCGGGCCCTTTGCGTTTATACTGACCTCTGCTTGTAGCGAGCCTGCATCCGCAATGACCACAATATATAATGCCGGGAAGAAGCGCCTTTCCGCGATTTGTCAGAGCTATTGTTCTCTTCTGCTCATTCTGACCATTACGTTGTTCAAGTATTTCCTGAACTTTAAAGAACTTTACATCAGTAACAATACGCAATTCCTCAATCGGATTAGAGCTTACTCCCCCTTTACTTATAACACCTCTGTTTAACGGATTCTTCAGTATCCTCAGTACATAACTGCTTGTAAATTTACCACCAGTATGGGTTTTGTATCCTTTATCATTAAGATAGGAAGCAAGTCGATGCGAACCGTAGCCTTCTTCAATTACCATGTCATACATTTTGTTGACTATGATAGCTTCTTCAGGACAAACCGCAAGATCTCGCATTTCCTGTCCTTTTTTATTGAGCCTGCCTTTTCTGACCAACTC
>JAFTXB010000275.1 GCA_017461825.1 Clostridia bacterium | reverse complement strand
GGTTCATCATGTCATATTTATCATCACCTCGCTATATAAAAATCCCGAAAGAGATATATTGGTATATCCTCTCTCGGTAAGTAATCCTTGGTCGGAAAGTATTAGGTGGTTGGAGTGTGAGGAAGGGGGAGAACAGAAAAAGCCTGCCTATCTTTTTGAAAATAGGCAGACTTCCCCCTTGTATGCAAATTAACGTGCATCCCGATCTGTGCTGCGCCGTCGTTGCCTTTCCTGCTCTTTGTAGTACAGCTCCAAGGCATCAAAGATCACCGATTCAATTCTCTTTTGGGGCGTCCCCCTTGGAAAGTATTTGGAGAACCGATCCATCGGGATCTTCACTTGTTCTATTTGATTGGGCTTTTCCTCGCGCATAATATCAAAGATCGCATCCATGTCGAGCCGCCCCTCTCGGCTCAACTCCTTCATGCGAATGGCTTGGGAAAGCGACGGTGTGACCTCCTCGCTATCAATGGTTTCCCACAAATCTCTTTGCTCGTCCTCGGTCAAATAGGACAGCTCTACGGCGGGACGAAACGCGATCCGACCTTGGTCTACAAGCTCCAAAAGCTCGGATGTGAGTTCGGTGAGGCGGATATAGCGGCGGACTTGATCGGGGCTTTCTCCACTTTCCTCGGCTATAATTTCTCTTGTTTTCTTTCCATCAAAATTGTGTGCCAATGGCACACAAATTTCCTTACTCGGTCTCCCTGCCTTTCTTTTCATCGCCTCCATCTTCATTTTATAAGCAAATGCTTTTTCACTTGGCAAGATGTGTTCCCTCTGCAAATTAGAATCCACCATGGTAATCACGGCTTCATCGCGGCTCATATCTCGCACAATCACGGGTAAACGGTCGATTCCAAGCACCTTGCAGGCGTATTTTCGTCTGTGACCGGAGATCAGCTCATAACGTTCCTCCCCGATCTTACGGGCAACCACGGGCGTAATCACTCCATAGGCTTGGATGCTGTCAATCAGCTTCTGCATCTGCTCGTCGTCTTGGATCTTAAACGGGTGTTCGGGGAAATCCTCGATCTGCTCGATTGGGATCGACCTCACCTTTTCCCGCTTGACCTCTCTGTTTTCTTCCATTGTTATAAGGAAAACTCCTTTCTTTAATTTGATCTGTATTTTGGGAAATAAAAAAAGCCGATCTCATTTCTACTTTCGTAGTCATAAGATCGGCTATCAGCCTATTCGATTGTCAGGATTCCAACGCATCGAGGCATTTGAGAATGATATCTGATACGTCAGTGGGATCCTCGCCGTTGGCGTTCATTTTTAGACGGCGCTCGTTCAGTATGTTTACCATCACGCGCAATTCAAAGTTTGTCAGTTTCAGACGATACACATTCGGTCTACTCTTTTTCATGGGTTCATCCCTCCCTTGCGCCTATATTGTATCACACAAAGGAGAAAAAAGCAAAGGTACAATCTTGCTCACTACGGCAACCAACCTTGCTTCTTTCTGAAAAAATAATATCCTGATATCAACTACCCATGTGCATGGGCTTTGGCTGCAATGCGGCAGGGGTTGTGGGGTGCCGTATTATCGATTCCCCGCGCGAGCGTCTTTTGGCGATACTGACCAACAGCTTTGTGCCGTGCAACGGTCGGTTTCCCGCATTGATCGCGGTGCTCACCATGTTTTTTATCGGCTTTTCGGGAAGTATCGGAGCATCATTTTTTGCCGCGATCCTGCTCTGTGCCTTGATCGTCCTTGGCGTACTTTTTACCTTTGCGGCAACAAAGCTGCTTTCAAAAACGCTTTTGCGCGGCATGCCCTCGTCCTTTGTGCTGGAAATGCCGCCCTACCGTATGCCGCAGGTGGGCAAGGTTCTGGTGCGCTCGATCTTTGACCGAACGCTGTTTGTACTGGGCAGAGCAGTTGCCGTGGCGGCACCCGCAGGATTGGTCATTTGGATCCTTGCCAACGTATCGGTGTCAGACGTGAGCCTGCTTGCGGCATGTGCCGACTTTTTGGATCCGTTTGCAAGGCTTTTGGGGATGGACGGAATCATTTTGATGGCGTTTATATTGGGATTTCCCGCAAATGAGATCGTTATTCCCCTCATGATCATGGGGTATCTTTCCAACGGAACCTTAACCGAACTGAACAGCCTTGCCGAGACACGCGCGCTGTTTGTTGCCAACGGCTGGACGTGGATGACAGCAGTCAGCGTATTGATCTTCTTTCTCTTGCATTGGCCCTGCTCCACCACGCTTTTGACGGTCAAAAAAGAAACCGGCAGTCTGAAATGGACAGCCGTTGCCGCACTGCTCCCAACCGCTGTCGGTGTCATGCTTTGCATGCTGTTTACCGCTTTGATGCGAGCTTTTGGGGGGTAAAAGAGATCGGTCTCAAATTGTCCGAATTTGAGACCGATCCCCTATTTTTATTTGAACATTACAGCACTCTTATTCAAAAGCCTTTTCGGTTATTTTTCGGCAAACGAGCGTTGCCATTGTTTTGTATCCTTCGGCGGTCAGGTGCAGTCGATCGGAATCGATCAGCTCTTGATTTTGCAGGGTCGCGGAATAAAAATCGATCACCTCTACACCACATTCTGCCGCCACGCGATCAACGAGAGGCAAGGTCAATTCTCCTACCCGATTGTAAGGCGGATTGAGTGCATAGGGCGGATAACAGATATAAACGGTTTTTGCACCTGCACTCCGATAGTCGGCAATCAGGTTTTTCATTCCCATGATATAGCGTTCTCTCCCCTCTTCACTTATGAGATCGCCTTCCCAAAGGTCATTTGTCCCCAAACATATGATAACAATATCGGCTCTCATGGCAATGCTGTCACGGTAAGCCTGCGTCATATTGTAGGAACGGTCGGCGTGCGCCGCATCGCTTAATCCTTCGGTTGCGGTACGTCCCCCCGCTCCGAAATTTTTTACTTCATATCCGTTGCCTAAAAGAGATTGCAGCACAAGCGGATATGCGCTTTCGGGATGCCCCGCGCCAAAGGTCAAGCTGTCACCGGCACAGGCGATCTTGATCGTTTTTTTCATCATGAGCTCATCCTGCCCTTTTATTACGTTTTTCATATTCATTCTCCCATACGTTGGTAAGTTTTAGGTGGATCAGCTTTTAAAACTCACAAAAAAACGGTCTTTCAAAGTCCGCCTTATTGGGAGCATGGAGTGAGATCATTCTGACACCGTCAAGGCGCTGAAACAGCATAGCATGTCCTCCGTCAAAATCAAATCTGCTCCCGCTGTGTATCCACTTTCCTTTCAAAGAATCACTCTCAGCCCCAAGCACCAGATAACGCCCTTGATATAGAGATGACCACACCATACAAAGCCGTCCGTTTTCAGTGTACATAAACGGACCGTCTGTGATATATGCACCGCTGGCGGAGGGGCTTACGTTTGGATTCTCCGATGCACGAAACAGCATAAAGGGATCACCTATAGTGTGCTTGAGATCCTCTGATAACGGCATTGCCCAGATCTCTCCGTCGATCACCTGCTTCCATTCGTGTGAAAAAATGATATACGGGACACCGTCCTCAACCCAAAACGTGCCGTCCAGACACTCCCAGCCTTCGGGTGTGATGGGCTTTTCGGTCAACGGTACAAATTCTCCGTCGGGGGTATCGCACACGAAAATATGCGTTGCTCTGCATTTTCCGTCCGCCTTACAGCTACCAAACAGATAATACTTTCCGTTATGCCGATGAACCTCGGGCGCCCAAAAATCACGGTCTGCCCAAAAATTAACCTTTGAGCCGTCAAAAATGATCTTCGGCTCCTCAAAATGCTCAAGATCCTTGGAACGGTACACAGAAAAGGTGTTTTTTGCTTTGAGACAATGCGGCTCCAAAGCGGTTGTACCGTACATATAGTAGCATTGATTTTCGGTATCCGTCAAAATAAACGGATCTCTGATTCTGATCTCTTCTCTTTTAAGCATATCAAATTATCCTTTTATCTTCGTAATTTTTCAAACAGATCGGCAAAAAGTGCATTTCGTTTGATATTCCATACGTATCTGATCGAATGCTCGAAGGCATTCTCGGTGTAGGAGTGACTGTATTCGGGGAGCGGAGCCTTGATAATGCGATCCTGCATAAAGCATTCGCCGTCATTGAGCAACCATGCAACGGCAGTCACGTCCCAAATCGCTTTCACCCACGGTTTTCCTTTCGCAACACGCGCTTCGAACTGTGCCACGATATCCACCAAGTAATCGCACAAAGGATTGGCATCAGACAGCCATTGCCTCAATTCGGGAACACTGACTGTAAACGCCGATACGACACCGCTGCAGGGCAGGAGTACCATGGGAACTCCGCTCCGCATCACAACACGCGCGGCGGCAATGTCCTGCATCAGGTTGAATTCGCGGTTATGCTCCCAATGCAGAGCATGACCGCCGAGCCATATCACGACGATCTTTTTTGCAATGCCGGGGTCAACCAGCAGGGCTGACGCCACGTTTGTGATCGCGCCGATAGCAACCACGTAAAGGGGGGCATCCTCCGTATATTCGTGTGCACGCGCAACAAGATCATGCACCGCATCGGATAAAACCGGTGTTTGCTCGTTAGGAAGATACGCAGTTGCACCGCGATAGGAGTTTTTTGCCATTTCTTCCCTGCCGCAAAGCCTTAAAACATTTAAAATCTCTTGATAGCTTTTCTCCATTCCCTCGGCGGGAGTGTCGGCGTGGTGGCTTGTAAAGGGCGCCGCATAAATAGCGCGGCAGTTGATCCGTTCCTCGGAACGCAGCATATATGCCAGAGCAAACTGATCGTCAACCTCGTTATAGGTGTCGGTATCCAGCACAGCGTCGATTGTTCCTTTTGGAATCTGCGGTATGTTTAAAAGCTGAAAATTATCCATTATATATTCCTTCTTGCGGATTTTGAGTGTTTCAAAGCGCAATAAATCAATATTGATAGAACAGAACCTTTCCCGCACGCTTCGGCAAGCTGATATCAAAGCCTGCGGTCAGCTCATCCGAGGTAAAGGTCTGCACATTGCCGCTTCGTTTGTCGGTCAGTGTATAGGTTGCATTGGCATGTACACAGGGCAATTTTACGGTAAACGATTCGGTTTCCACCAAGGTATTGCGGATCACCTGAACGAATCCTCGACGCTCCACGGGATCATCAAACTGCATCGCATACCAATCATGTGCGTCACGCCTACATTCGGTCATGGGGTAATAATCGCCGCACAGCTCAAGCTCTGCTGCCTCTCTCCAGATCTCATCCATTGTTCGCCCGATTTCAAAATGCTCCTCGCTGTCGTCATAGGTATACATAGAGGTCAAGGCAGGTGCCAGAGCACATTGGAAGGCAAATTCATCGGTCGGTCTGGTATTTGGCATACTGTGCACGTCTTTGTAGGTACCGTCCTCAACGTTATCCCAATTCATATTGTGGGCGCGGAAATACGGGATCCACTCAAACATTTCGCGGTGTTGCTTTTGCTTGATGGGGTGATTTCCGTAGCCTACATCGGTGTAATGCAGCGTGACGGCACGACGCATGGTCTCAAGGTCATTTCTTCTGCCGCCAGAGGCACAGGAATCGATCCACAGCCCGGGGTTTCGCAGGATCAACGCATCCCAGTACGCAAGGTAGCCCTGCGCGTGCAGATTTTCCAGCATACCGATGCGATCCTCTGCTTCGTTCTCTGCCCATATGGGTGCAGGGTCAAAGTTGAAATCCTGCCGGTAGATTGCAATATGGGAATCCTTGATCAGCTTGTCAACGTGTTCGATCAGCCAATTGCGGGCATCGGGATCACCAAGGTTGAGCAATCTGTCGCCCTTGGGAGTGCCATCCTCATTTTTGCGAGAAAGCAACCATTCGGCGTGCTCTGTATCAAGCCATTCACCTCCACGCACTCGCTCGGGCTCAAACCATACCATCAATTGAACGCCGTTGGCTTTGCATGCCTGTCCCAGGGGAGCAAGCCCGTTTGGAAAACGCACGGGGTCGGGGACCCACGTGCCAATGCGAGTCCATTCGTAATTACACGGATACCACCCCGCATCGATCCACCAAATGTCGGGCTTCATGCCGCGGCGAACATATTCCCGCAGAGCATGGATCTGATTCTGTTCGGATGCTCCCGTGAATTCGGGCTTTCCTTCGGCTTGGAAATAATGGAGACAAAGCTTTGGCGGTATGGGCTGTCCGTTTTCGCGCGGTAGGATGTGCTTGAAATACCAGCCTCGCCAAAGATTGATACCGCGAAAAACGTCCTCTCCCTTGGTATACGCCATGATATTGAGGCGCGGTGTGCGGTAACACTCACCCGCATGCAAAACGGTGTGGCAACGGTCCTGACCGCACCAAAATGAAACGCCGTTCTCCGCAGGAGCAAGCTCTGCTGCCCATTTTGTGGGCCAACCGATGGCGATACGGAGCTCGCGATCGTCTCCGCACAGCTTCATATAGGGAAACGCGCCTTGACAGGATGTACCCGTTGTGGGGGTGAGGCGGATCTCATGATCGACGGTATCCCGAAAGAAATGATAACCGTCCGTTTTGCAGGTGTCTCCGTTTCCGTGTTCCAGAACGGGAGACGGACAAGCAAGCTCGCCTCCAATGCGCACGTCCGAGATCACGGGGGTATCACAATCGCCGTGATTGGTGATGTACACCACCCACTCGGTCACGGGGAAATCGCGGTATTCGAGGTATTCCGCGCGGATCGAAAGACCGTCCTCATTTTTTCCCTCAATGACGTATTGCACGGTATTGCAGGTAAGGATGCGATAGTTGACGGTGGGGTTAAAGTCATCGGGAATCCCGCAAACGAGGCGGTCTCCGAGCTTGAATTGCAACGGGATGCGTTGCGGTGACGTATATTTCAAAATGTCCGGCAAAAATGCCATATCGGCTGACGTGATAATGTATTTGGAATGCATAAAAAGCTCCTTTCATTGGCGTTTCAAACAACCTTAAATTTTAAAGCGTGCAATATGTGCCGGCCAGTTTTCTCCGTAGTCGGAGTTTTTCACGGGGAAGGAATTATCGTTTACCTCGATCGGCAAGCCTTCTTCAAGCCATATTGCCTCACGGATCGGCTTTTCGGTCAGAATCTTGACCACGCGTCGATCGCCTTTTGGCAGAGACATTGCATACGGCTCGGGATTTTTGACAACGGCATAATAATATTCACCGTCGGTCAAAACATCGGCATTTTCGGCTTCAATCGAGGCAGCCTTGGCGCGGTAGATCAGATCTCCCGTATGGGTGATCCAGTTTCCGATCGCCTCCAGATAAGCCTTATCAAGCGACGGGAGCAATCCATTCCCTTTCGGGCCGACGTTGAGCAAGAAATTGCAATTGTGATAACGGCAATCCAACAAGTTTTGAATCAGACAAGCAAGCGGCTTATAGCTGTAATCGTGTTTGGCATAGCCCCAAAAGCCGCCAAAAACCTGACACATCTCGCCTGCACGGGGACGGTCACTTTCCTCTGTGCGGCCTGTTTTTCCGCGCTCAAAGGTTACGCTGTCAAGCATGGGATGGCCTTTTTTGCCCAATGCATTCACACCCGTATTATTGATGATCATAGCGGTGGGTTGTAAGCGACGAACCGTTCCGTATAAACGATCCTCCTGCCAATCCGCATCGGGCGCATTCCATGTTCCGTCAAACCAGATGCCGCCAATCTTTCCGTAGTTTGTGCAAAGGATCTCAACGCTCTTTACAAGATAGTCGATATATGCGGGAAAATCGGTTTTGAATTCGGGCACGTGCCAATCGATCAGGGTATGGTAGAAAAACGGCACAAGCCCTTCGTTTCGGCAAGCCTCCACAAATTCTGCAACAAGGTCTCGTTTACAAGCCGAGTGCGGTGCATCGTAGGTATTCAGCCCCTTGGTGTCGTAAAGCGAAAATCCGTCGTGATGGCGAGTGGTGAGGGCAATATACTTGCATCCCGCAAGCTTTGCGTTTTTGACAAGCTCGCGCGCCCAATTTTTTGCCACCTTAAACTTTTGGGGCAGTTTTTCGTAATTCTCCCGATCGTCGGGGTAATAGTGCAAATACCACTCCCCTTTTTCCACCATGCTGTAAAGCCCGAAATGAACGAACATTCCAAAGCCGAGCTTTTCAAATTCTTTTACGTATGTATACATTGTTTTTTCCTTTCGTTTGGCACTATGTTAATATTGTATTTCATAGTATAAATGTCAATACTGTTTTTTCTTTTGTTATTTTTTCGGAGCAAAAAACAGCCACCAAGAATACAGAGGTTCAAAAAGACCCCATGTGACCCCAAAAAGGACTCACACGGGATCTCTCGCGTTAATGATTTCGTTTCTTTTTTAAAACTGCTCCCGATGCAACTGTCAAAACGGCAAAGGTGCCGATGTGACCTGCCACAGATTTACATCCGCTCTTTTTGGGAGGCTCCGTAGTGTTGGTCGTTTCTTCTCCCTCGGTCGTGTCGGTTTCGGTTTTTGTGTCGGGATAGGTCTCGTTTGCCTCTTCAACGCTTGAAAAGAATCCAAACGCAGAGACCTCAATGCTGTCTCCCTCGGCTACCTTTTGCCCTGCGGGGGTGAGGTAGAGCTCAACGGAATACAAATTTCCCGACAATGCATCTCTTGAGCTGATGTCAAACACGACGGTATGATATTCTCCGTCGTTGGGGATCATTGCCGTCGCGTAAAGCGTACCGACAGAGGTACTGTTGCTACCGCATCGGAAATAAAGTCCGACCTTGACCTCTTTTTCAGAGGTTGCCGCATCTGCTTTCAGCTTCATTGCCAAAATCGGCGTGTCGTCCGCTGTCAGCCGTCTGGTAACGTCGGTCACGTCTAACGTAACGCCAGCCTCCAGCGAATCGGTCACGGTTGCTTTCATTGCATCTCCGTCCAGTTTTTCAACCTTAACGCCTTTTTGGGTTGTAACAAGAGTGTAAGGATTTTCAAACGTATTCTGAACGGTAAACAAGGTGTCATCGTCCTTGCAGAAAACGTCGTAAAAGCTAAAAGTCACAAACTGGAGCTTTGCGCCTGCGTTGATCTCATAGATCACGTATACCTTGCCGTTTTCGTCAACGGCAATATCCGAATATCCACCTTGCCCTTTATCAAGCAGCAGCTCCTTTGACCATGTTGCGCCGTCGTCAAAGCTACAACGGACGGTCAGATGGTCGCGTCGGGTAGTGGATGCATTGTTGATAAACAGAAGCGCATGCGGAAGTCCCTCAAGATCGACCTTGACGATACTTCCCTGACATGCGGGGTCGATCAAAGTGGTATCCTTGCGGGTGGCAGACCAGCCGTCGATCCCGTTTTTGCTGACGGTGACTCGTCTGACCGCATCAGCCTCGTTTGAAGGGCGGGAATCATAGGTGGAATTATAGGGACCTGTAAACTGGCGCGAGTTGATCATCACGCTTCCGTCGGAAAGCTCAACAATACAGCTCTCATCCTTGTTTGCGGATGCCTTGGCGCCAAGCTTCCACGTCTTTCCGTTATCCTTGCTGTAAAGCGGAAAGACCGCAGAGCCGGCAGAGCCTCCAAGCGTCCAAGCGGAAACAACAAGGGTTCCATCCTCAAGACAGATCCCGTGCCCGGGGCCGCAGGCAAGCATGCTCCAGGATGGCCCGCCGATCTGCGATTTTACGTTGACGGGCTTTGTCCACGTCACACCGTCGTCATCGCTGTAGCAATACCACAAGCCACCCTGCCCGACGTTGCAGGTAAAGAGCAGATGCAATCTGCCGTCGTTACCGACAAACATCGCGGGGTTGTTGATGGTTTCCCCATAACCTTTTTTCAGATAGTCCGCCCCCTTGGCGATCATAATCGGATCGTCAAAGGTATTGCCTCCGTTGGTGGAGCGGCGAATGTAGAGATCCATTTCGCAAAGGTCTCCGTTATTCTTGTCGCCGAGGTTATCGTTTTGTCTGTCCAGATACCGCCCCTCGCCATAAATGATCACAGTCCCTTTTTTCGTGACAATAATACTTGGCAAACGGTACTGATCGTACTCCAGGTCGGCTTTGGATCTCGGGAAATATACCTCTGTTGTCAGTGTGCCGTGATAATAATCATCGCTATCAGCCGATACAGGGATCGCAAAGCAGAGCGTACCAAGCAGCATCAATACTGCCATAATCAAGCTTATTTTTTTCATTTCAGATCTCCTTTTAAAATGTATTTGAGAAATCCGTTGCTGTCGGTTCCGTTATGCCTCGGGAAAGATCGAGCTCCACGGTTGGTAATTGCAATCCCCGCTGCCCACCACAAGAGAATTTGCCTGCCGATTGATAAAGCTGACCTTTGTTTCCGTGCCGTATACCCATTTCCCACTATTGGTGACGATAAACGGAGTTACGGTAAAGGAAACGAGAGTAGCTACGGGAATGTCTTTAATTCCGTGTGCCAAGAAATACTTTCCGTTTTTGGGGGACTGCAATTCACCGTCCGCCATCAATTGTCTGTAAACATACGAACAGTTTGCGGTATATTCTTCGGTGCGCCCCTCATTGGTTATGACATATTTAAAACCGATCCCTGATAGGACACTCGGCTCGCAAAGCAGCTCCGCAACAAAGCGCACGCTGAAATCAGCACCCGTAGTACCCTCCTGATAGTAGTTTTGAAGCGCAAACGGCATATTTTGATATGTCGCATTTGAAAGAATGCTCTCATTTTGATTGTTTTTGAAAAGATCGAGTGTGAGATTTTTTACTGTATGCCCGTTGCCGTCAATAATTCCCACAAAATTCTTGTTCCATTTGCTTTCATCAAACCCGAAATCGGGATCAAAGCAGAGCTTGAAATGCTGTGTCTTATAGCTGTCGGTTGCATTTTGCAGGGTGTTGAGATCGCCCATATGCTCCAAAAGAAAGGGAGATTCTTCGGTTCCGTCGCCTTTAAAAGCCGCAGGTTTGTCGGTAGAGTTACCAAATGCGGTGTTTAAATCAAATTTATACAGCAACATTCCAAATGCTTTTTCCGAAAAAAGGTTGCTTTCATACAATACATATACGGTTCCATTACTGCCCACGGCAATGTCCGAATATCCGCAAGCGCCGTCGATCTTAACTGTTTCGCTCACCCATGTCTTGCCGTCATCAAGGCTGCAACGAACGGTTAAATTCGTACGATCCTTTTGATCTGCGCAGTTGACAAACAGGATCGCGTGTTGCCCATTGATAGTGGTTGAGATCATGCTGCCTTGACAACCGGGATCCGGCAAATCGGTATCCGCGCGGACCTCCGACCAAGCGTTGATGCCCGTTGAGCTGAAGGACAAGTGCCGATTTTTTACGTCACCGCCCTGTCTCGCATTAAGCATAACGCCGCCGTCGGAAAGTTCTGCGATCATAGTCTCGTTGTAAAGCCCTTCTACCCGTTCGCTCATCTGCCACGTTACACCGTTGTCATCGCTGTAAAGGGTGTAAACATAGTAGATCTTGTTGATACAGCACCACATTGGAACGATTAAACGACCTGCGTTTTCTCCGTTTTTCAGGCAAATGCCGTGACCCGGGCCAAAGTTTACCATATTCCAGCCGAGCTTAGCCCTTTGAAACGCACCCGAAATATCGACAGGCTGGCTCCAAGAATCTTTGGCGCCATCGTTATCGCTGTAAGTGTAATATACCCCTTGTTTACCCGTATCCTTCATGTAAAGCAAATGGATTCGCCCATCGTCCCCTACGATCATTGTAGGATTGGTAAAACATTCAGCATCGTTCATGCCAACTCTAAAAACAGTTTCAAAGTTTGTACCACCATCGGTGGAACGGCGAATCATGATATCGTTGTCACCCTCGTCCTCATAAACATTCGCGCGCACTTCCCACGCAACAAGAATTGTATTATTTTGTGTAACAACCATGCCGGGAATACGGTAGCCGTATACCAATTGATACTGATCTTTCCAGGTAGCATACTTATCAGGATAATTCGCATCAACCACTACATCCTCGATAACAACACCCTGATTCACAGTTGCCGCCGTTACGGGCAAGAGAACGAGCGAATGTAAGCAAAGCAGAGTTGCCAGAAACAAGCACAATCTTTTTTTCATTCTTGTTCTCCCTTTTCGAGGTATTCCTTTGCAAACAGATCATAAAAGCTGAACGTAAACAGCTCCTGACACATAAGGAACCACTCGGTTACGTGCGGATTTTCGTGCAACACATAAACCTTGCCTGTTCGGTTATCTACGGCAATATCGGAATACCAGCCTTGCGGATGAAGTTTTACGCTCTTTACCCATGTTTTTCCGTCGTCAAAGCTGCAACGAACCGTCAAATTCCAACGTTTTGATGTGTGTCCGCAGTTGACAAACAGAATTGCCCGCGGCAAGCCCTCTACCTCAACCGCGCAGATGTTGCCCGCACAGGCAGGGTCAATCAGCACGGGGTCAAACACGGTCTCCGACCAATTATCCACGCCGTTGGGACTGACAGTCACAACGCGGCGCGCCTCCTCCTCGGGATACGGTACAAGGTCCGAATCTGTATAGGGCAAGGTATAATGGCGTGAGTTGATCATCACCGAGCCATCCGAAAGCTCAACGATCGAGGTCTCGTCGCGGTTTTTGGAGGCGTATTCACCGATATGCCACGTTTCGCCGTTGTCGTCGCTGTAAACGGTGGTGTTACGGGATCCGATGCAGAACGTGCTTCCGTTACCATTGGGATAAGCATCCTTCTTGCACCACGTCCACGCCGATGCGATCAAGCGTCCTGCATACTCTCCGTGCTGTAAGCAAATACCGTGTCCGGGTCCCAGCGCCAGCATATCCCATGCAATGCCGCCGCGCAAGCCTTGTGTAATATCACGGGGCTTCGTCCACGTCAAGCCGTCGTCATCGCTGTATGTATAAAAAAGCCCATTTCTGCCAACATCACAGCAGAACAGAAAATGCAGTCTGTTGTCGTCACCCACGATCATAACGGGATTATCCAGCGTTTCGCCGTAGCCGTTTTGATAAAACTCCTCTCCGTAAGCGATGTAGATCGGTTCGCCAAAGCTCTTGCCTCCGTCGGTAGATCGACGAACGGTCAGATCCATATTGCACTCGTCGCCGTTTTTACCCGTGCTGTCCTTGCGGTTTTTCGCGTAATCGCGGCACTCCCAGTAAACCAGTACAGTTCCCTTTTTCGAGACGGCAATGCCCGGGATGCGGTAATTGTATTTGTTTTTCTCTGCCGCGGGATTGCCGACGACAAGGGACGTGATCTCCTCACTGCGATAGTATTCCATGTAAATAAACCTCCCGTTTTGGGTCAGATCAAAGCTTGTTCGTTACTTCTCTGCGGATGTATTCCTTCGTTTCCTCGCTCAACGGCGCAAAGGGTGCGCGAGCTACACCGAAGTCAAAGCCCATTTGGCAAAGCACTTCCTTGTTCATCTGCATGCCGCCAACCTCGATCAAAATCTTAATAATGCGGTTTGCCTCGCGCTGTTCCTCAAGCGCTTCTGCCATTTTATTTTCCTTGAACAGCTTGTGGATCTTGATAAACTTCTCTGCCATGTAGTTATAGGTGCTTCCGATACCGCCGTCAGCGCCCATGGAAAGTCCGCAAAGGAACATCTCGTCAAAGCCGTTGAAGATCACCTTGTTTTGGAACTTGGTCTTGACCTGCTCCAGCGCAAAATATTCGTTGGAGGTGTGCTTTAGACCGATCACCATTTCATTATCAAGGATCTCCGCGATCTGTGCCGTAGAGAACTTCACGCCGGAGGTGCCGGGGATGTAATACATCACCATGGGCATTTCGCTTGCGTTGATAATATCGCTGTAATACTTTTTGATCTCGGCAAAGGTATAGCCATAGTAGAACGGACATACCGCAGATACCGCATCATAGCCCAGTTCCTTTGCGTGATTTGCAAAGCGGATCGCCTGATCGGTGGAAATGCTGCCAACGTGTGCCAAAAGCTTTACTCTGCCTGCGTTCTTTTCGGCAACGATCTCATAGACCTCATTTCTCTCCTCCTCGGTCAGCAAAAATGCCTCTGCGGTGCTGCCGCCAACGTAAAAGCCGGTGACACCCTTTTGGATGTTGTATTCAACCAAGTCCTCCAAAGCCTTGCGGTTGATGCCGCCGTCCTTTGCAAACGGAGTTAACAACGCGGGATAGATACCGCCCAATTCTTTTACAATATTGCTCATTTTTTTTAGTCTTCCTTTGTTCGTATTTTTTTGCAAGCGGGTTCAAGCCTTGCAGGGAAAGCACTTGAAACGTGTTCAAACGCTTTCCTTGCAGGGTTTGCCCCCACCCAACGCCCGTGGGCGTTGGGTGGAGAATGTTTTAACGCTTATGCGTTCTCTTTCTTTGCTTTTCTGGCGCAGATAGCAGCAACGCCGCCGATGAGCAGCAGTACAAACAGTGCGCTCATGGAAACGGTAGAGCCGCATCCTTCCTTTTCGGTGGTGGAGCCGCCTGCTGCGGTGGTCTCGTCACCCTCGGGAGCGGTAGTAACGTCTGCCTTCTTGGTGGTCTCATCCTCGGGAGCCGTGGTGGTTTCGGGCTCTGCCGTGGTGGTCTCGGGCTCGGGAGTGGTGGTCTCTTCCTCTGCGGGAGCCTCACCCATAAAGTAGTTGTCCTTGTAGGTCAGAGTGATAGCGTCAACCTTGGTTACCTTGCCGTCCGCAACAGTAGAGTGGTTGCCAAGTGCAACGTCGGGATCGATCACAACAGAGTACTCGTTGGTGCCCTTGAAGGTCAGCGCGGTAGCCGAAGGAATGAATCCAACAAAGGATGCGATCTTCATTCCGCTTGCCTCTGCATTGGTGTTGTTGTAAACGATGGCACCGCCTGCCTTGCAGTCGATAAAGCTGTAGAAACCGTTCCAGGGGAAGTTACCGACAAGCGAAGCAACACAAGTGATACGGCCGCCGTTGGGAGCCGCGCCGTGGTTTGCGTTTACGGTGATGGTACCGGTGTTAACGCAATTGGTAAAGATGTTGTCAAGACCGTCGGAGAGGTAGCCTGCGATACCGCCAACGGCATACTCGGCAATGCCCTCTGCAAGGGTTACGGTGACGTTGCCGCTGTTGTAGCAGTTTTCAATGTTACGCTCGGTGGTGTTGTCGTTCATAACAGCACCCATGAGACCGCCAACACGTGCCTCGGGAGCTCTGTTATCGGAGCACTTTACGCCTGCCTCATAAACAAAGGTGAGGTTTGCGCGGTTGAAGCAGTTCTTTACGGTCAGGTCGTAACGGGATGCGCCGATGAGCGCGCCGATACGGCTTGCGTTGGTCATGGAAATGTCACCGTTTACGATACCGAGATCGTGGATCTCAGCGCCCTTGCCTGCGTAACCGAACAAGCCGTTTGCGCACATGTACTTGCCGTCAGCAGACTTGCCTGCGAGGTTGAAGTTGTAGATCACGTGGCTGTCGCCAAGGAACACGCCGGCAAACATTTCGAGGTTTGCCTTGGACGCGTCTGCGCCCCACTTCACGCCGTCGATGAAGCATCCGCCGATGCCCCACCACTCTTTGTGCTGCATGTTGATGTCACAGGTCAGCTTGAAGTACTTGCCCTCGTAGTTGGTGGTCTCGTTCGAGAAACGAACGTTTGCCGAGAGCTTTGCGAGATCGTCGGCACTCTTGATGAGCCAAGGGGATTCCTTGGTACCTGCACCCTCAAAGGTGTAAGCCTTGGAGAGCTCGGTTACGGTGTACACAGTGCCGTCCCATTTGGAAGCGGCATTGTAGCGGGTGGTGTCTGCTGCGTCAACGGGAACATAGTCCTTGGGGGCGTTCGCGTCAGCGGCGGTGATGCCAATGGTGAGCGTTGAGAGCACCATGATGGCAGCGAGCAGAAGGGTTAAGAGTTTTTTCATTGTTTTGTTCTCCTTTATATAAATTTTTTTGGAACCGAAATAAAATTGTGTGGGATCAGCCGTAAGTTTCCAGCATCTTTTCCAGATACCTTCTTACAACCTTTTCGTTACTTCCCCACCAACCGGACATGGAGGCAGAATTTTTCTGTGCCTCGATTGCAACCTGCTGGTGGATCGCCAAAAGATCTCCGGTATAGTATTCCGCAAAGCTGGAATGTACGGTAGCCGAAAGAAGGCGGATCATTTCCTGATCCTCGGAGGTATCGGGCGAGCGAAGCTCAATAACCTTGCCCCAGTATTCGGGATAAACGATCTTGTAGGTCTCGTAGTTGAGTGCCTCAACCAAAAGGCTCGCAACCTCAAGGTCTACGTTTTTGGGGATGTAGTAAAGGTCGCCGCGCATGATACGGGTGTAGTATTCCTCTTGATTTTCATCGTATTTGGGAGCGGGAAGAACACCCAGTGCGTGGTTGTCCGACTTTTGGAAAGCGGGCGACTCAACAAGACCGTGCAGATAGTTCATGCAGAACAGAAGGTGATCCATCATATTCTCCGAGCTGCCCGCAACCTTCATAATGGTTGCGTTATCGGCAACGGCGGCGTGGTCGTTGACCAGCTCACGGATACGCGAATAAATGCTTTCAAGGCGGTCGTTATAGTAGTTGTCAACCGTGTACTCGCCTTGGTCGTTTTTGGTGATGGGATCGTTGCCCATGCCGGTATGGAGACCGATCAGAGCATGATAAAAGTTCTCAAAGCCGAATACGGCATTTGGATCGTTTACATCCACACCGTCAAACGAGGTAACAAACTGGAAGAAGAGCTCCCACGTCCACTGACCGTCGCGAACGATCTGATAGATGTCGTACTGCTCCGCAAAGCCGTAATCTTCCCAAATGTCCTTGTTGTAATAGATCGCCAAAGCGTGAGTGAGCTGGGAAACAACGAAAGCACCCGACGCACCGTAAAGCTTGCCGTTGACGGTTCCGTTGTTATTGATCGCCTTGTGCGCCCACTCTGCCTCAAAGTCAATAACCTCGGATTCGCGCAGATTGTGATAAGCACCTGACGCGACAAGAGGCAGGCAATAATAGTTTTGACCAATGACAATGTTGAACGCATCGGTTGCGGCGGACTGCGTCGAATTTAAAACAGCAGCCGCAAAAGCCTCCTTTCCGCTGGCGTTACCGTCCATTGCGGTGTAAAAGAGCGCTATGTTATAGCGATCCTCAATGGCAATGTTACGCAGATAGCATGCGTTTTCAACGATGGCACCGGTTTCGTGATCTTGGTTATAAAACGTTTCGTGCTGGGACGAAATGAGCATTTTGAATTCCTGTCCCCCATAATCAAGGGTGGGCAGATCATCGAGATAGTTGGGTTCTTGGGTTTCGGTTTCCTCATCCTCCGAGGTATCCACAGGAGGCTTTTCGTCTTCGCCGCAAGCGGCGAGTACGGTCAAAAGCATTGTGAGAAGCAAAATGACCGAAATCAGTTTTTTCATGGTTTTTTCCTTTCTGTAAAAAGAGAATCAAAGCGGGGTTGCGTTGGGGCAAGGCAAACGAAGCAAGCGGGGAAAATGGGACGCGAAGCGGAAAGGTTTACCGTCCGCCGTGATCCGAGACGCGAGAGCAAAACAGGCCGGAAAAAGGGGATTTTTTTGCGCGTGACCCCTATTTGTGAAAAGCGTGTTTTGCCCCGTTTGCCATCCCACCCCTTCCCTTTGGGGGAAACAAAAGGAAGGGGGAATTTTGGGGGAGATCAGCTCTTGAAAATCTCGTTCCAAGAGGTGTAGCCACTAATATCAAGATCGTTTGCATTGCTGACACCAACCGAGGTGGTGATCATATCCTCAACGATCTCAAGCTCAAATGTAGGAGTTGTGTAAGTTTTCATGTTTATGTACCTCCTTTACTCTTACGACACAACGGGCTCGCCGCCGTCGGTAACAGTGACCAAGTTGGATTGCGTACCGTAAGCAACGGTGCCGTCCTCAAACTCAACGTAGGGAGTGACCTTAAAGGTGATAGTTCCCGTTGTAGGAACATTCGAAATACCTGCAACAATCAAATGTCCAACACCTTCGGGGGTAACCTCCTTAACTTGGCCGCCATCCAGTGCTTTGATACTGGAATAAACAGTTTTGTTACCGCTCAGCTTGAAGCCACCTTCATCGGTTGTCTGTGTACCATTAACGATATCAACAAAAAATCCAATGTCCTTGATGCCCTTCAAACTGTCAAGATTCAATTCCGACGAGAAACGGATGCAATAACCTGCATTGGCATCTGTCTTGTACTGTACGTTGGTCGTACCTGTGGGGAGCATGGAGAGGGCGGAGATGTTGATGTTTTTCTTATTGCCACTTCTGGTAAAGGACTTATAAAGTACCGTCTGATCCCCTGCTCCTTCACCATTTACTTTATTATCCCAAGTTTTATCAGCAGTTGCCCCATCGGCTGCTTTGGCATCTTCATAAAGATATACTTTAGTACTAACATAGTTCTCTTTTGTTGTCTCTGTAACAAAGTCTGTCCACTCAACTTTACTAATTGCACCCATATGGTAATACGAAGAAGCAGAGAAGCCTTTTGCTGTCAGCACGCCGGAATCATAGTTGCCCGCAATTTCTGCGGTTCCGTTGGCAGTGTTATCCCCATCGGTG
>JAFTXB010000274.1 GCA_017461825.1 Clostridia bacterium | reverse complement strand
TAATACTGCAATTTTCCGTCAGCCACGTTCTTCAGGTGCTGACCGTAGGGGGACTTTCCGTACTTCTCAGCCGACGCGAGAAGCTCCTCCTTGTTGATCCAGCCGTTCTTGTAGGCGATCTCCTCGGGAGCCGAGATCTGAATGCCTTGACGGTTCTGAACCATGCGAACGAAATCGGTCGCCTCGGCAAGGCTGTCCATCGTTCCCGTATCCAGCCATGCAAAGCCACGGCCGAGCAGCTGAACGTCGAGAAGGTCAGCGTCAAGATACATTTCGTTGAGCGTGGTGATCTCAAGCTCACCTCTTGCCGAGGGTTTTACCGTATTCGCTTTGGCACTCACGCCTGCGGGATAGAAATAGAGCCCCGTGACGTCGTAGTTGCTCTTGGGAACCTTCGGCTTTTCCTCGAGCGAGATCGCCTTGCCGTTTGCGTCGAACTCAACGATACCGAATCGCTCGGGGTCATTTACGTAATAGCCAAAAACGGTTGCACGGCCGTTCTTTTCGGCATTTTCGGTAGCGGCGCGGAGTGTTTTTCCAAAGCCGTTGCCGTAAAAAATATTGTCACCCAGCACCATGGCACACGCATCGTCTCCAATGAATTCCTCACCGAGGATAAAGGCCTGCGCCAGACCGTCGGGCGAGGGCTGAACCTTGTAGGAAAGATTGACGCCGTACTGCGAGCCGTCACCGAGAAGCCGCTCGAAGTTTGGCAGGTCGGTGGGGGTGGAGATGATCAGAATGTCCTTAATGCCCGCGAGCATCAGCGTGGATAGGGGGTAATAGATCATCGGCTTGTCGTAAATGGGCAAGAGCTGCTTTGACGTTACCATCGTCAGGGGGTACAGTCGTGTTCCGGCTCCGCCGGCGAGAATAATGCCTTTCATAAAAGATACCAATCCTTTCCATGAATTTGGCTTTCCATAGTCGGTATTAGTATACCATATTTTTTTTCAAAAAGCAATACAGAATGAAAAAATGCCGTCGAAAAAACAAAAAAGGGTACATCAAGCCTGCTTTTTTCGGCTTTTTTTGAAAAAACGATTGACGAAACAGGCTTTTCGTGCTATAATTGATGAAATAAGAGCTATCAAACACAGGAGTGATAAACATGACGCTTTACGAAGAACTGAAATGGAGAGGTCTCATTCAGGACATTTCCGACCCCAAGCTGATCGATAAACTCAACGCAGGGGGCTTGACCTTTTATATCGGCACCGACCCCACGGCAGACAGCCTGCACCTTGGGCACTATTCGTCCTTCCTGATCACGCGCCGTCTTGCCGCCGCAGGTCACAAGCCGCTTTTGCTCGTTGGCGTTGCAACGGGACTGATCGGTGACCCCCGCGGCACCGTGGAGCGCAAGCTCTCCGACAGAGCTGAGGTGCTTCACAACTATGAGTGCCTCAAAAAGCAGCTGCAGTCGATCTTCCCGTATGAGGTCGTCAACAACTACGACTGGGTCAAGGACATCAACGTCGTAGAGTTCTTCCGCGATTACGGAAAATATATCAACGTGGGCTACATGCTCTCCAAGGATCTTATCCGCCGTCAGATGGAAAGCGGAATCTCCTACGCAGAGTTCTCCTATATGCTCATTCAGGGACTTGACTTTAAGTATCTGCACGAGAACCGCGGGGTTGACCTGCAGGTGGCAGGCTCCGACCAGTGGGGCAACATCACCACGGGTATTGAGCTGATCCGCAAGACCACGGGCGACGAGGTTTACGCCTTTACCATGCCGCTTGTCACCGATTCCCACGGCAACAAGTTTGGCAAGAGCGAGGGCAACGCTGTTTGGCTTGACAAGAACAAGACCAGCTCCTACGAGCTGTATCAGTTCCTGCTCAACTCCGAGGACAGCATGGTGATCGAGTACCTCAAGAGACTCACCTTCCTCACCCGTGAGGAGATCGAGGCGATCGAGGCAGAGCACAACGCGGCACCCGAAAAGAGATTGGCACAAAAGAAGCTTGCCGAGGAGATCCTGCGCGATCTGCACGGCGAGGGCGCGTATGAGAACGCCGTTAAGATCAGCGAGCTGTTGTTTGCGGGCAAGATCAAGGAGATTCCCGTAAACGATCTGTTGGCAGGACTGCGTGACGTACCGCACTTTGAAACCAGCGGCGGTGCGATCATGGACGTTTTGGTCTCCGCAGGCATTTGCTCGTCCAAGCGTGAGGCGCGCGAGTTCATTTCGGGCGGTTCTCTCACCGTCAACGGCGAGCCGTTGCGTTCGACCGATCTTGAGATCAACGCCGACACCGCACTGGCAGGCAAGTATATCGTCGTTCGCCGCGGTAAGAAAAAATACTACTTGGGCGAATTGGTTTGATTTTATTATTTGGCGGGGGACGGACCTTTTCCCTTGAAAAGGTCCTTCCCCCGCACCCCCATCCCCAAAACCTTTTACTCAAAAAAGATGGATAAAATTTGGATGAGATCAAGGAAGACCAAAAAATGACGACTGTTGGAATCATATGCGAATGTAACCCCATGCACGGGGGACACGAATATCTGATCCGCCGAGCAATCGAGGGGCGTGACGCGCGCGTGCTCTGCGTGATGAGCGGATGCTTTGTCCAGCGCGGAGAGGCGGCGATCGCCGAGCCCTATCTGCGCGCCGAGGCTTTGGTGCGCGCGGGGGCGGATGCAGTGGTGGAGCTGCCGTTTCCCTTTGCCGCATCGGGTGCCGAGTTTTTTGCGCGCGCGGGGGTGGAGATCCTTTCCCGCCTCGGTGCGGATGAGATCTGGTTTGGCTCGGAGTGCGGTGACATTGACCTTTTGCGCCGCGCGGCAGATATTTGCGAAAGCGAAGAATTTCAAAGCCTTTACGCACAAAGCGCCGCCGACAACAGCGGTACCGCCGAGGCGTATTTTGATATTCTGCAACGCCTTTGCGGGGAGAATACCCCCGTTTTGTCAAACGATATTTTGGGGATCGCTTATCTGCGCGCGATCCGAAAAATGAATTCCCGACTGCGCCCCGTTACCGTCCGGCGCGTGGGGAGCGCATACGGCGAGCAGAGCTTGCGCGAAAACGAGTATCCCTCGGCAACCGCACTGCGGAACGCATGGCGCGAGGGAGGAGTGGGATCGATCTTGAATCATTTGCCCGCGGCTTGCCGTGATGTGTATGCGCGCGCCGATCATCCAATTGATCTTGCCAATGCCGAACGCCTGATCTTGGGGCATTTTCGGCTTGTCCTGCCCGATGCCTTGGAGCAGATCGCCGAGCTTTCGGGGGGGCTATCAAACCGTTTGCAACGCGCGGCACATGAAGCGGAGAGCCTTGATGAGTTACTTACTCTTGCCGCCACCAAAAAATATCCCACCGCGCGCCTGCGGAGAGGGCTCATCTTTGCCTTGACGGGGATCACACCCGAGGCTCTGCGCACATCCCCCGCATACGTTCGCTTACTGGCGGCGAACCGCAAGGGCTGTCGATTGCTTGCCGAGCTTCGCAAAACAAGCGACCTTCCCGTTGTAACGCGAAAATCGGATCTCCCCGATACGCCCGAGGCAAACGCACAAGCCGAATGGGAACGGCGCGCATGGGCCTTGTACGGCTTATGCCGAGCCAACGGTGCGCTTTTTCCGTCGCCTTGGTTGCGAAATCCCGTGATTTTGGAATGAAAAACCGACTTTTGTGCAAAACCCATTGACAAACGCGCAAAAATCATGTATAATATAAAATAGATATTTATGCCGAAAGGCTGATTATGATAGAACAAAAGGAGGAACACGAGATGGCACAGGAAACGAGACCTCTTGTTGAGGGCAAGTATCTGGAATATTTGGATAAGCCGCTGGTGCGCGAGGATAACACCATCGTTTATGGCGACAT
>JAFTXB010000273.1 GCA_017461825.1 Clostridia bacterium | reverse complement strand
CTTTTTGATCAGCGTTGTCTTACCGGCACCCAAAAAGCCGGAAAAAATATCGATCTTGGTCATTTTTTTCTTCCTTTTCTTATAGGTATAAAATTCATCAATATAATATTATACCTCTATTATTGAAAAATGTCAATGCCGTAACGAAATTTTTCACCTCAAAGGCAGAGTTTTTACAAATTGAGCAACCAAAACGGGCAACAAGACGCTCCCCTACACGCCTTTTGCGATATGCGGCGCTTTTATAGGTAAAACCTATAAGGATATTGAAAACGCGTCTACCAAACCGTACGATTGCTCTTGACTTTAGGTAAAAATTTGATATAATAAAAGCAAAGCAAGGCTGTTTTTCATTTTTATTTTAGGAGAATATTTATGGAAATTCGCAAAACGATGACACCTACGTCCCACAAAGGAGTGCCGCTTGGTCCCGAAACCGAAAAGGAATACATCTACTTCACGGTAACGTATAACCACTACCGCGACGTCAGCACCTCGCAAGAGGTAGTCATGCGCGACCGCGAGGAAATGCTGGAATGTGAATGCGTTCTGTCGCTCCCCGCCTCCTATACCGACGACGGCGAAGAAACGCCTCTCATTTTGTCATTTCACGGATCGGGACACCGCGTTTGCGAAAAAGAAAATATGATTGGCGGAATTTGCAGTGTTTTTCAATGCGTTGATGCAGGCTACGCTGCACTTGACGTCAACGGCTCCGAGCTGCACGGCCGTACGATTGGTTGCTTTGAGCATCTCATGGCGGCTTACAAGGCGTATCGCTATGCAATCAAGCATTTCAACCTCTCCAAGCAGGTTTTGGTTGCGGGCGCCTCGATGGGTGGACAGACCGCCGTCAACTTCATCAATATGTTCCCCAATATCGTAACCGCAGTTGGTCTGTTTTATCCGCGGCTGAATCTTGATCCGGTTGAGGTGGACGGCGAAACATGCATCGGCTCTTGGGACAAGGTAAAATTCCAATCCGACGTCGGATACACACAGCGCCAACGCATTGCCCAGATCCACCGTTTCCCCTCCGAGGAGTGGTGCCCGGAAAACGTTATTGGCTTTAACTCCTACCACATTCGCTCGTTTATCAATCGGGACGGTGAAAAGGTTGTAATGCCTCCCTGCCCCATCAAGATCTGGCACGGAACGGCAGACCCTACCGTGGACTATCGAATCTCGGTGGAATATATCCGTTCGATCCGCCGCAGCGGCTGCTACGCCGAGCTGCGCCTGCTCGACGGTGTACTGCACCGTACGAATAACGTTATGCGCCAAGAGCTCTTGTATTGGTTTAACCGATTCGTATAACGAGATCACCTTCGCTTGCAAAACAGAATTACATTTTTTAAGGGGGTCTCTCAAAAGCAAAATTATAGAACCAGAAAAGGCACCCCTGTGGGTGCCTTTTCTGTTGTGATGTGTGACCAATTTAGATGCAAATCCGTGTGTGGCCAATTTAGATGCACGTAGGTTTTACAGATGGTACACTAACCCCTTGGCGATGATGGGAGTTAAAAGGTTCCGCGATCTACCGGGCTTTTAACGCCATGCTTGCAACAAACGCTATGTAAAATATATTAGGCGGTTTCCCAGTCAAAGATTTTTGCTTTTTTACCATTGTTGTTTATTCGATAAATAATAATCCAAGAGAATGCATCTGAATACTGTTCTTCGGTAAAACCAAGGTCAGTATTATCTTGAAATTCCTCTAAGGATTCATCATTTTCAACTTTAACTTCCAAAGATACTGCTTCTTTACATTTTAGCTTGAAATGCGGTTCGTATTCTATGGTTGGTTGATCTTTTTCGTTGGTCATACCATCATAACCGTGCATTCTGCTATCAAAAAGTAAATACTCTTTTTCACACTTGATACACTTGGATTTTATAACAACAATTTCGGAAAAATACGGACGATCGGGAAGAAACACCTCTTCATGTCTACCTTTTAACCCCTTGCTTGGTTCATATAATTTCCAATGATGAAGGGTGCCATCTTCGTCTCGTGTGCACGTGGATGCCCCGGCTGAAAACATTTCATCTAAAGCATCATAATAAGGCTTTTCGAGTAGCAGTTCCTCTTTGTTCAGATAATTTTGATATACCAAAAATTTTTCACAACCACAAGTGCAACAAATCCCGAAACGCGTCCACGTTTTCTGTTGCTTTTGAGGTTTTGCTATATGTTTTAAATATCTTGGAATCGGAATAGCCATAAGAACACCGCCTTTCTTAATTTATTATACCACAATTTTGTAAACATTTCAACCGTTTCGCAAGTAATTCTGATAAGGCTCCCTCCGGGAGGGAGCTGGCGCCGAAGGCGACTGAGGGAGAGCGCGTTACAATGAAGTTAGCGCACCCCTAAAGTCACGCAGGCTCATTCCACCCCGTCGTGGTCCCCCTTCCTCCCGGAGGAAGGCTTTCGCCGGGTCGAATCTGTCTACAGACCCGAAGAAAATGAAATCGTGCGTTGCACGATGAAATCCGAGCGGGGCTCGGATGAAATCTAAGCCTTGCGGCTTCGGATGAACGAAATCCGCCTCCCCGTCCCCGCGAAGCGGGATTTCATCGCGAAGCGATTTCATCCACCGAAGGTGGATTTCTTCCGCAGAAGGCGGATTTAGTTAAAAAAAGCACTTGCTTACGCAAGTGCTTTTTTCTGTGACGTGTGTCCGATTTAGATGCAAAACCGTGTGTGGCTGATTTAGATGCACGCTGTTTTTACAGAGGATACACTAACCCCTTGGCGATGATGGGAACTGCGCTTAACCACTATCTTCCGGGGTGCAACGCCATGCTTGTAACGAGTCCTATAAATATTAACATAATAATTCAAGTTAAATCAATAGCCGAATATCCAAAGGAATTAAGCTTTTTCTGCAATGAATAAAACTCTGAAAAGGCGTTAGAATCGACATTCCAGCCAATCTTTCTTAGAAAATTTTTAAAGGGCGTTTGTGTCAGTGTCATACAGAATCTGGTATGGTGACCTTCTGTGAAAAATTCGTAAAAAGGAGAAGGTTTTAAAAAGCATCTGCCACCTACTGCCTTTATCGTATGTCCGGAGCGATTTATTAACTCTTCCCCTAAAGCAGAAGAAAAATTTTTCACACAATCAGTGAGATCAATTTGTGATATCTGTCCATCGTTGTCTTTATAAACAAGCTTGTCAGTATTAACATCAATTATGTTTTCGAAAGGTATTTTTGTTACTGTATTTTCATCTTCTATGTGATAATACTCTTGAATTTCTGCATAAAACTCTTGCCAATTCATATATTCACCGCCTTTCTGATATCATTATACCACAATTTTGTAAACATTTCAACTGTTTCGCAAGTTCGAATCTGTCTACAGACCGAAAATGCCCGAAATGCATCTACAAAATTTCGAAAAACTTCAGAGTCGAAAAAATGAAGCATTCACTTCGCGAATATGAAGCACAAGCCTGCGGCTTGTATGAAGCGGCGGCGTTGCCGCCATGAAGCGAAGCGCGCGGTAGCCTTTCCGTGTGCCGAAGGCACGCTTCATAGGGCGAAGCCCTGCTTCATTTTTCATGCGCGTCAGCGCGCTTCATTGAAAAAAGGGGCTGTGTGTCCGATTTAGATGCAAAATCGTGTGTGGCTGATTTAGATGCACGCCGGTTTTGCAGATGGTACACTAACCCCTTGGCGATGATGGGAGTTAAAAGGTTCCGCGATCTACCGGATCTTTAACGCATGCTTGCAAACGAGGCCTATGTAATATACCTTTTGTTTATTCTCAACTATTGATTAGAAAATTATTTACCAATTCAGTTATCGGTATTTCATTAACAAATTTCTCGATATCTGCTAAAAAACGTTTCTTTTCATTTCCTGTTTTACATGTATAAAACTCAAGAATATTATCTGCAACATATTGCAATTTTACATCAAAGAACGGTTTTAACTTTTTCTCTGTCTTTTCTTTGGTGTTGTTAAGTAAGAGATCTTTCGTTCCGCTTCCCAGCAAGTGATCATATAAGTACATGGCTTTGACTGCTTGCGTCACTTTTCTTTCAACGCGCAAGCCACACTTTTTGAAAACAGCATGTTTCCAACCTGCAAGATCCGTGTTTGTAATTGGAATTTGGGAAATGGCGTCAATTATGTATTCACGTGATAACGAATGTTCTGCATCGAGATTATGATTGGTTAATATATCGTAAACTTTTATTGTCAATTTATAAGCAACCGTAACGCCCCATAAATATTCATCATATTTATGGTGTTCATAAGTGGTACTGAACTCTTTAATTTGATTGGACAAAGCAATTAACAACTCTGCCAACGATTTGGAATCTATTTTAAACTCCGCATTGATATGTATTAACCTCAGTAGAATTGCGGAACTATTTAACGTGTTTGTACCACTATCATTATCGATGATTTTGTTCATCGCGGAAATAGCATTGTAGTATTCCTTCAAAAAAGCATCTGGTGTATTATTTTGAATAAGCTGAGCTTTTTCAAGATTTGGCATCTCTATAGACTTAAGCCCATATGTAAAAAGCGAGGTATTGTTTTCGTTTATAATCGAATCAAAAAAATCTTTTGCACTATTCATGAGCTCCACCGCCTTTCTTGGCTTTATTATACCATAGAATTGTAAATATTTCAACCGTTTCGCATAAATAGGCTCCCTCCGGGAAGGAGCTGGCGCCGAAGGCGACTGAGGGAGAGCGCGTTATAATAAAATTTATTCAAAACTAAAGTCACGCGGGCTCCTTCCGTCACGCTCCGCGTGCCACCTTCCTCCCGGAGGAAGGCTTTCGCCGGGTCGAATCTGTCTACAGACCGAAAATGCCCAAAATGCATCTACAAAATTTCGAAAAACTTCAGAGTCGAAAACCGAGCGAACGGTCTAATTCCGTTTGCGCGAAGCGCAACTTCATTTACGGCGAAGCCGTAACATCATTGGGCGTAAGCCCACATCATTTGAGGCAACGCCTCAACATCGTTCATTTGTGCCGCAAGCGGCAATGATGTTCTCGCTTCGCTCGAAATGATGTTGCCCTTACGGGCAAATGATGTTGTGCCTGCGGCACAAATGAAAAATCCGAGAACTTTGTTCTCGGATTTTTGGCTGGGGTAGCAGGATTCGGACCTACGAATGCCAGAGTCAAAGTCTGGTGCCTTACCGCTTGGCTATACCCCATTGATATTATGTTTTTACATCAACGCTCCAATTATACCATATTATTGCGCTATTGTCAAGTATTTTCTTTTGCTTTTTAAAAAAATCTTTTTTCAAAAGGAGGAAACGCCATTTGGCGTTTCCTCCAAAAGAAACTGAATAAAAATCAGTTTGCGATACCGGAATGCTCGATACCTTGTACCAAAAATCTTTGACAGAAGGCATACAAAATCACAAGCGGTGCAATAATCATCAATCCACACGTGTTTCGGATCGCCGAATTGTACAAGTCGGTTCCTGCGTATTCCAGCTTCAAGGAAGGCGGAATGTCCACGATCTTTGTAAGCAGATTTACGTTTGTAGAACTAAAGAACAATCCGGTGTAGAAATCATCTGTCCACTGCCAACAGAATGCGAACAGGAAAACAGTGATCATCATGGGCACAGACAACGGAAGGATGATTTGGATAAAGGTACGGAATGTTCCCGAACCATCCATATAAGCAGATTCCTCAAGCTCATCGGGGATTCCGCGGAAGAACTGGCGCAACAAGAAAATATACAAACCGTTCTTGAACGCCAAGCCGCCCAACGAAAGGAGAACCAGCGGGAAGTAGGTGTTACACAGGTTGATACCTGCCTCTGTAACCTCCATTTGCACCTTCCACTTTTCAACTCCACGCTCGGTGAAGTACTGCCCCCACTTGATCTCGTCCGGCAAAATGTTGATCTTCTCAAACACGGCTGCAACGCCCTCGCCGAGATCCTTGATGTTGTGTCCAAACAGCTCAATTCCGCCGCCCTTGAGCAGACGAACGATACCAAAGATATCAAAATAACGGAATTCCATGAACATGGAAAGCTGCAGGGTTTGATGAGGTACGATCATGGTCAGCATAACCAACAGGAACAGAAGGTTTCTGCCCTTGAACTTGAACTTTGCAAAACCGTATCCAATCAAGCAGCAGATAAATGTCTGAATGATGGCACAGCAGAACGAAAGCGTAAAGGTGTTCATAAACGCTTCCCAATAGCCAAGCTCACTGATAATACCGCGGTAAATATCAAGCGTAAAGTGCTTGGGGATCAATCGAACCGTCACGTCTACAAAGTCCTCGGGTGCCATAAACGAGCCCGAAATCTTGGTTAAAAACGGGAACAGAACGATGTAGGAAATTCCGATCATGAGAACCATGCGGAAGATCCAAAGTACGACCTTCGCTATGAAATGGAAGGAAAGGAATTTTGCCTTTAATCTGTCTTTGAGCGGAGTACGGTCAAAATCCACACGGATCTTGTTTTTTGTCTCACGCTTAACAACAGGCTTTTGATTGATGTTTTGTGCGTTCATTTCTTTCCCTCCTTTTAGTCATTCTTGCGTTGGTAGAATACAAACGCGGAGATCACCGAGGCAATTGCCGCAACGATCAGGATAACGATTAAGAAATACATCCACGCCATCGCCGAGCTGATTACGTTACCGTCTGCTTCGGAGTACTTGTTTGCAATGTACTTCATGACGGCATTACTGTCGGTGGTGAACGAGTCGATGACGGTGTAAACGCCGTTTACAAGGATCATCGGGCTGATCATCGGGAAAGTGATCTTCCAGAAGGTCTCCCATGCGGTTGCGCCGTCGATCTTACACGACTCATAGATCGCGGGGGAGATCGACTGAAGTCCTGCCAGGAAGATCAGCATCTGTACACCTGCACGGTTTACAATGTCGTAAATGTTGTTGATCGCCTCGGTAACATACTTAACCAAGCCCTCACCAACCTTCATGTTGGCAAACAAACGCTCCATATCCATGGTGGATACCAAGTCCTGAGCGGCGCTCTGTCCGCTACCGTCGTCGATACCTTCATCGGAGCCCATGTAGTCATCCATGATGTCCATTGCCGCGATGCTCTCCATAATACCCGTTGAAAGCACGACGGGAATAAAGAAGATCGCACGGAAGAGTCCTCTGCCCGCCGCTTTTTGGTTCAGCATAACTGCCATAAACAGCGAGAAGATCAGAATAGCGGGAATATCAAACGCCAACTGCTTCAGACCCGAAATAAGGGTCTGAACAAAGTTGGGGTCAACAAACAGTGCATCGGAATAGTTTTGGAAACCGACAAAAATCGTGTCGTATCCTGCCTTATTGCCGCCTGCAATTTCAAGCTTGTGAAAGCTTAACATGATCGATTCATAGATCATCGGAAGATAAATAATTACAAATCCGATAATGAAAGGAAGAACAAACACCCATCCCGCACGCGCCTTGCGTCGGTCAAGGGAGGCTATCTTTTTTCTTTTCGGTGCCTTTGCCGATTCCAATTTTACATCCTTGGTCATAGGAAATCAACCTCCCTTTCTCAGTCGTAAATCACAACGTATCCGCCGCTGGGGATCGTGTAACTCTTGTTTTTGTAGGTTACTCTTACTGCAAAGTTATTGTAGTTAAGAATAAAGGACTTATAAGCAGTTTTCTCAAAGGTCTCATCATTACGGTCACCGTAAGTCACTACAACGATCTGGTTGTTATCAACAAGATATTTGTTTTCCTCGGTGTCTCCGTCATCTTCACCGTCTTCACCGGTCTCATCATCCTTGATGACTGCTTCGTTGCGAAGGCTCTCTGCGGTAAATACAGAATCTCCGCAAAGCGTTTTCATATCAAGCGCTTGAGTAAAGCCTTCGGGAACCACATCGAGTGCGCTTACCGCACCCATTGCGATTGCAACAACAGATGTCTCTGACGTATCATCCTGAACGTAGCTCAAATATCTGTTTACTTCCTCAAGTGCCGGAGCTAACAGCTCTTCCGCATCCTTGAGATAAATATCGATCTTTTGCAGATACTTTTCCTTGACCTCTGCCGACAGCTTGGTGGTCTCCTGAATGGTAACCTTTGCCGCCTTGACATCTTCGATCACAGTAAGGATCTCGGCATACTTCTTTTCAATTGTCTTGTATGCCTTCAAAATGCTGACAGTGGTAGACTTAATGGTGTTGAGCTGATTCTTTACAGTTTCGATAGAGCTCTTAGCAGTTTCACCCTCAAGACCGTCGGGATCTGCCTCAACCTCACCGTAAGCCAGTGCGATCCAGCTGGGAAGATTGGTCAGCAAGTTCTTAAGCTGAGTTGCTTTTGCCTCGATATCCTCGGCATTGATCTCAGCCATCTCCTCAATGATTGCTTTAATGTTGCGAGCGGCAGACTCAGCGGTCTTCCATGCATCGGCAACTGCAACACCCTTTGCGGTTTCGAGTTCTTCCTGCTTTTTCAGCTCCTCTTCCTCTGCCTTTTTGAGCTGCTCTGCCAAATCGGCCTCCAGCTCATCCAGATCGAGTACACGGTCACCCGTGAGGAATTGATGGTTAATGATAACCTTGTCTTGAACATCCTTAAGCAAGCCGTTCAGTTCATTGTAGAACTCAACAACATCCTCCTGCCAAATATCATAGCGCACCGAATAATACTGGCTGAGGAACATATCCTCTTTCAGCTCCTGCGTGTTCTGATAAGACAGAATGAAGTACATGCCTGCGCCGTTTTCGATTGCACGGAGAATTGCGTAATCGGTATCGCCCTCCTCATTGAAGGGAGTACCGGCAAACTGAACATATCCGTGCAGAACCGCACCGATGAAAGGAACGGAAGCGCTGGACTTGATGTAACGGCTGGAGTCGAGGTCGACATTAATGATGTGATCAATATAGCCCCAAGAGTAAGCATTTGCGCCCTCGGTCATCAGGCTGTAGCCTGCCGACTTAAGATCCTCAAAGGCTTGCACTGTATGCAGCTTACTGTCTTCACGGTTGTAAGGCTCATCCTCATCAAAGTCGGAGTTGAGTGCCGTACCGAGAGAAGCGACCGACATCGTCTTAATATCATATTGAGAGTACTTCTCTAAAAGCTTGGTATAGAATTTGCTGTAACGAGAAGGCGCGATAGCAAGCTGGAAGAAGCTTACATAAGACTGCTGGGTTGCGCTGTACTGTCTGAACGAAGAATAACGGTTATCGATCGTTTTGATAGCATCCTTTTTCAGGTTTGTGCTGTCAAACAATTCGTTGACCTGCAAGTAAGCAAAATCGAAATCGGGGAAAATTCCCATATGCTCGCCTTTTGCCTCTGCATCCTTGGAATCCTGAATAAGTTGGTTAAAGCCATTGGCTCCGCCAACTGCCTTTTCCCACTTGAGCGCTGCGGGAACGGTGTAATACATACCGCCGTTTGCAAAGCCTGTGAGCTTAAAGTTGATGTTCTTGATTCCTGCATCGGACAGATCGGTATACATTTGATTAACATTTTCGAAGGTGGTCAAGGGAGTCATAACATCAACAGGAATCGTTGCGATCTGTTGCTGTGTCTCCAGCGCGCCGAACACCTCAAGATACAGAGGAATATTCGCCTCCAGTTCCTCCTCGGTCAGCTTTGTGAGCGTTCCGTTTGAAACGAGGTAGTCACGGTAAGCCTCTGCCATTCCAAGCCAAGAAGTATCGTAATACTTAAAGGTCTTGCCGTCTGCCTTAGCATCGGCAATCGCTTCATCACCAATTGCTTTATCGGTGAGCATCTGATAACGGATCAAAATGCTACCGGTATATTTACGATCGGATACGACCGTCCAAGAAGAGCTGCTGGTAACAGAAATAGAATCTGCAATGTCGTAGCTGTCCTTAGGCTTAGGGTTGAAGTAGTTCATCATCGAGTTATAGTCACTCAGCGAACCTGCGTGGTAGGTAGAGATCTCTGCCAAAGACTCGCCCGATTCGATAAAGGCTACAAACCCGCGCTGATAAGAAGTGGTGGTAACTCCGGGGAGCAAAGTGCCCTTTTGAGAAGTTACATACTCCTCGATCTCATCCAATCCCACAACGGTGTTGGAAACCGTTTCGGTAACGTTGATATCCTTGCCGGTAGGCACCATTTTACCATCCTCACCCTTTATATATTCGGGAGTGGTGTAAGTAAACGTATGGAAATACTCGGCAGAAACCGTACCGTAGATGGGGTAACGGATGGTCTTTTGATAGGTTACACCCGAAATATTGTGGTAAGCATAGTCCAATCCGTAAACCTTACCGCGCACGGTAGTGGTGGACTTGGTGTTCAGCTGTTCAAAATCGAACAATGAACCGGAGCCATCGGGATAGAAGTTATAGTTTTCGTAATCCAGACCGGCGTTAAGGCTGTTGCCCGCACCCATGTAAGGCAAAACGCTGATATATTCCAGCGTATAAACCGCCATGTCGTAACGCAGACCGTTACAAGGCAGACGAACCGAAAGCGCGCCTTTTTCATCGAGCGAATACTCCAACGCCATTTTGAACACGGGGTATTGCTCATCGGTTGCAATGTATCCGGTGATCTCGTGGTCAAGATCCATTTCTTCAAAGGTGTAATCCTCACAATAAGCCTTAATGTAAGCCTCACACCAGTTCACTTCAACGGAGGAAGCGTCGGTTGCAAATACGTAGATATCCATCTCCTCACAGCAAGGATACTGCATTACGAGCTGTTCCTTTGCCTTCTTAGAGCTCTTTTCTGCGACCGATTGGAAGGTATAGTAGGTCAAGAACTTACCGTGGAAGAACTCGGAGATCTCTCCTGCCTCCTTTGCCGCATCCAGCGGTTCTTTGATGAATTTATCAAAGCGGTCGGATCTGATCCATCTCGGAACCAGCTTTCTGGATTCCTCACGTCCAATGGTATACTCAACGCGAACACCGTTTTTGATGTTGAGAACGGTGATCTGCTCACGCATTGCAGCCTCTTCAAAGCTGTAAAGGTATTTTGTGGTACCGTTGTCAACATATTGAACGACGAGCTGCGAGAGGATCTGCTTCTTTGTAGAAGCCGAACCCTGTGAACTTGCAACGTCGTAGGGGTTGGAGAACATAATTTCTCCGGTTGTCAAATTTTCAACAGCGACCTCGCCACTGACGGGATCGATGTAAAGGCGTGAATACTGGTTGTTCATGTGATCAACGGGAGTCATTGTTGCCAACTTCTCTTCCGGAGTTTTGAACACGGTATTGACATAAGTATTCTCGATCAGCTCATCTGCATCCACGTTTTGGTTGTTGCTGTTTTCCTCCGCAGCCCCAACTCCGATTACGGAAAGACCGCTCAATGCCCCCAACATCAGGATGACAGCTAAGAGTGTCGAAAAAATTCTATTGTGTAATTTCATTTCATAACCTCCTGTCTGTCTTTACGCCCGATACTGTAGCTCGGTTACGATATTGGTAACAAGGCTGACCAGCTTCGAAAGCAGCATGCTGAAAAGCAATACAATGAAGACGATACAAGCCATTGCAACCACCGTACCGATGATGGTGATCAGATTCTTGAACATAGAATAGTCGTGTGTGACCATGGTACCGAAGAACAAGAGAATGAACGTCCAAATGAACGCCAGCGTACCGATCATTGTGATGATCGAAGCCTCGGTAGTGGTAACCCAGTTAGAGAACAGCGTTGCCGGAATATTGAGCATGATCAAAGGCAACAAGCTGTACGAAGCGGCAATAAAGATATCCTTAAAGCTTCCTTCGCCCTCAAACAAGGTGGTCAGACACCAGTTTGCAACTACGAACAGGAACAGCGGGATCAAAACCGAAATTGCCTGCGCGAAAATGGTGGAATAAGAACCTGTGGGATTGAGTACGTATCCCTGACCAACGCTTTGGTAGAAGAATGCTACCACGGTCAATACAACGAATACGATAGAAGCGCGAACAGATCCGCGGTGCTCATGCTTTAGGTCATAGAAGCCGTCAAACGGATGGAAGATCACGTAGAAGCCGTAAAGCAACTCCTGACCAAAGGTCTTTCTTGCTTTACCGTCGGTAGCAACACGCTTGTTGACCTTTGCTGCCCAACCGAAGAATTTGATAACCAGCACGATTGCGGCAATGATAAGCACCAAGATCGGAATGAACCATGTGGACATTGCCTCCTTACGAACTTCCTTATAGGAATCCGACCAACCGGCGGTTTCGTAAGCGATCTCATAAGACGCAAGCGCCTCCTTATACTCACCGCTACGGTAATGCGCGTTTCCGATACCGACATAAGCGGCATCAAAGTTGGAGTTTCTTTGCAGAACAGACTCCCAACAACGGATCGCATAATCGTAATCGAGCGAGTTTTCTGCCGCAATTGCCTCAATAAGCAGATCTCCGTACTCTGTACGCTCATATACAACGATACAGTTGCTTCCTCTATCTAATACCAACATGGTATCGTCCTGATAGGTTACAGCCTCAATATTGGAGATACTTCCAAGCATGGTACCCTTGTCACCAAACGCAAACAAAAGGTTTCCGTTAAAGTCGTAGGTATAAAGCTTGTTACGCTTGGAGTCGATGATCGTCCAAGTCTTTTCAGGACCCACGGCTACGTCGGTGATCGTGGAAGGTCCGCTATAGGTTGCCATCTTTGAATTGGTATAATCAACCTCACCTGCGGGCGGCCAGAAGCCGTTTCTTCTCATGATCTCGTTACCTGCGGGGTTGAGAAGCTTGACAGGCATGTAAGTACCCGATTTGGATTTTCCTTTGATCGCGCTGCTGACAGAGCTTTCTGCGATAGAAGAAGTGGTTACGTAGATAAAGCCTTCGTCATTAATGGTAATGTTGTTAAACTCGGTGGAAATGTAAGACATTGACAGCTTCTTTTGCTCATCGGTCTGAAAACGTCTCCAAATGATCTCCCAAGCGGAAATCGTAACCGCCTGCGCACCGATAAATCCTACAAACGCACCCTCGGAGTCCATAACGATGATACCCTGATAAGTGGTGGACGAAACAACGTAAATTCTTCCGTACTGGTCAATTGCCATTGCAACGGGCTTATAAACGTCGTCGCTTTCAAAGAGCTGGCTCTCGGGAGCGTCCAAAATCAGCTCGAAATTACCCTCTCGGTCAAAACGAACGATACGGTTCTTGTCGGTATCACACACCCAGATAGCCTCCTCGGTAACAAACACACCCTGAGGTGCTGCAAGCGAGTCATTGTTACCCTGTGTGTTGATAAACGAATCGATGTAAAACTTGACGTTGTAATAACGGTCCAAAACAATGATACGGTTATTTCCGGTGTCGGCAATGTAAACGTTGTTTTGTTCATCGGTTACCATATCGCCGGGGTTGTTGAGATTTTTATCCAATCCCATTGCGATATAATCGACAGACTTGTTTGCCGAATAGGCATCGGGAGAATAGAGTGCAGAACCGCTGATCGAATAAGTGTATGTCTGATAAGCGGAGGATGCGCTCGATCCGACCGTCATTGCCGAAGCAAGCATCACAAGGGTCAATACTACCAGCAAAACAGATGTTATTCTTTTCATATTGCCCTCCTTAGTCTTTCATACCGCTCGAACCCATCGTCTCAATGATGTTCGACTGCGAAATTACAAATACGAGAATCGGTACAGCCATCATCAAAACAGTTGCCGCAGCAGATGCACCCTGACGCTTGATACCGCCCGCGGTGATCTTTCCGATCGCATAGTTGAAGGATTTCAACTGCTCCGAATAAATGTAAGTGGAAGCACCTGCGTTCCAAAGAGCTTGGAACGAATAAATGATCAGTGTCAGCCATGCGGGCTTAACCATGGGCATCGCAATCGTCCAATAGGTACGGATCTCGCTTGCACCGTCAAGACGCGCGCTTTCCAAAACGGTGTCAGGCACCGAGCTGTCCATAAACTGCTTCATCAAGTACAGACCCAACGTATAACCCCAAGCGGGAACGATGATCGCCCAGTAAGTATCGATCATCTGGAACGCGCTCATCAACATGAAGTTGGTGATCGCGGTAACCGTGGAGTGGAACATCAGGGATGTACGAATGGTTTTAAAGATAGCCTTACCGCCCGGGAATTTGATCTTTGCCAATGCGTAAGCACACATAGAAGCAATGAACAAGTGTCCGAAGGTACCTCCGACAGAGGTAAAGACGGTATTAAAGATGTAACGAGAGAACGGCACCCATGAATCGTTCATCAAGGTAAACAGATCCTTGAAGTTGCCCAAGGTGGGGTTTTTAACAATGAATCGGGGAGGATACATCCACAATTCGTCCAAAGGCTTAAGCGATTGGCTGATGACGTAGACCATCGGCAAAAACATGAAAATGCCGAGGATTGTAAGCAGGAATGTAATACCTGCGTCGCCTCCCGCGGAACGGGAGAGGACGACCTTATGTTTTCTTGTTCTAAGCTTTGCCATATCACGAACCTACCTTTGAGATGACTTTCGAAACGACTGTGTTCGCACCGATCATAACAAGGAACAGTACGACCGCGATCGCAGAAGAGTAACCGATTTCATAACGTGCTCCACCGTAGTCCTCCAGGTGGTTCATAATGGTGTGTGCGGCATAGTCAACCGAAGGCAGACCTGCCAACGCGGTTACAACGCCACCAAATCCAAAGGAGTTGGTGATCGCCATGATAGCACCGAACATCAACTGCGGCTTCATGCTGGGCAGTGTAATGTACCACAGCTCCTGCCAACGGTTCTTGACACCGTCCACGGCACCCGCCTCATACAGAGAACGGTCAACGCCCTGCAAACCTGCGATAAAGGACAAAAACGAGGTACCGAGCGAGGTCCAAAGAGCAACCACGATACACAGAGGCATAACATAGTCGGCATCCTTAAACCACGAGATCGGGGATTCTATGATTCCCGTCTCGAGCAGGGTTGCGTTTACCCAACCCTGCGAGTCAGCACTAAACAGCGTACCCCAGATCATATATACCTGACCCGAAATTGCGGGAGCGTAGAAGATCAAGGTAACGACCGAACGGATCTTGGGGGAAAGCTCGTTGATAAACCATGCAACGAGGAAGGACATAAGGTAGGAAACAGGTCCTACGATAACCGCGAAGATCAAAGTGTTTTTCGCTGAAATCAAGAAAATGTCATCTGCGAAGAACAGGTTGATGTAGTTTTCCAGCCCGACAAAATTCGGGAACTGAAGCATGTTAAAGTCTGTAAAGCTGATTACGAAAGAGAGAAGGACGGGTACGATAGTGAACAAGGTGAACACCAGAACATAGGGTGCGATCATCAGATACGCGACCTTATTCCGCTTCATTTCTTTCCATATCCACTGCCGATAGGTAATGTCCTTTCTGGCAACAGCTTGATATTCTGCCGATTTTTTTGACATTTGCTCATTCTCCTTAAATAGATAGAATTTCTTGAAGCGGGATTACTGATAAGATTCAAGTGCATCTGCTGCATCTCTGAAGCACTGCGCAATGAAGTATACCAACTGTTGCTCATCAAGGCTGTCGATACGGTAGCCGCCGTTCTTTTCTTCAGCGGTCTGCTTACCGACATTCTTGTAATAACTGGGCACCTCGATCTGATCGCCGTTCACCTTTGTGATCGTGATCTTTTCGCCGTTCCAATCCTTTTCGAGAATCGCCTCAAAGAGCGCCGCGGTATCATCAAGCAATGTTGTCTTTCTGTTTGCAACCGCGTATTTAGCGGACTTCACTGCTTCCTGATACTTCGGATCATCAAATTTTTCAACAAGGTTGTCAATGGCGTTCATCGCCTGGTTCATTCTCTTATCCGCCAAGGTCTGACCGATCTCAAGCGTTTCCAGTTTGAACTCTTCACGTTTACGGGTAATTTCCTTGTTAATGGTGTTGATGTAGCTGAGGATCTCGGTTACGGGATCCGCATCATCGTTGTAAGCCGCCAAGAATGCGAAGTCGGTGTGACGGTCCAGATAGTAGCTACCGGGGTAGTTCGGGATCGCCGCCAGATTTTCAAACTGCTTTGCAACCTCGGTGTACTCGTCACGCGTCCAAGGAAGTGTTTCGAGTGCCACGCGGTTTGCGGTGGGATGCTTTGCGGAGTCACCGATGATCGCAACCATTTCGTTTGCGTAATCGGACTGCGCCTCAGCACCTGTGTACCACTTCATGAAATTCCAAGCCGATTCCTCATCCTCAATGCCCTTGATCATAACGACAGCGGCAATGGTGGAGTCGGCAGTGTTGTTAATTGTTCCATCCTCCTGCACGGTACCGGGAACGGGTACAAACACCCATTTTCCTTCAATTTCGGTTGCGAAAACCTTCAATTGATTATAAAGACCTGTATAGCTGGAGAGGATGATGGGCATTTCACCGGTTCTGAAACGGTTTGCCGCATCGTACTGATATTCAAAGGAGTGCTGTGTAAAGAGATTACACATTTTTTCAAATGCTGCCAAACCCTTTACAGAGTCGAGGTTGATTCTCATACCGTCATCGGCATAAAGATCACCGTTTGTCTGATACAGGAAGATCTTGTAGTTGGTGTTGAGACCGATCTCCATGTTGTTGGATTCGAGCTTGGACTGAGCGGTGTAGATGTCCTCCCATGTCTTGGGAATCTCAATTCCGAGCTCCGCAAGAATATCGAGACGGAGGAACATCATCTGGAAGGTCTGCGTTTCGGGCAAGCCGTAGGTATGTACGTCGCCGTCCGCGTCTGCAATTTCAAGCTGGATCATTGCCGCGTGCGTAAAGCACTCATCAACCATCTCTTGGAATCCGTCTTTTTCTTCAATATTTTGAAGTGCTCCACGAATCGCGTAGTTGATAACGGTTGCGTCGGCAAGTCCCAGATAAACATCGGGACCCATGCCTGCCAGAATGGAGGGCAACAGAGTGCTGCCCGCAACCAACTTCAAGTTGACCGAAATACCGGTTTCGGGGGTGAACTTGTTGGTGGAGAGGTTACGGATGACCTGAGATTGGTCACGGCCGTATGCAAGCCATACGTCAATAACCTTGTTTGTATCGTTGTCTTCCATAGCGCCCATGCTGTTATAGTCACGGAAGAAGCTCTGAATAAAGCTCTTAAACTCATGCAGGAAGGACTGAATGAAGTTTGCCTCAGCCTTGGGAGCCTCGCTCTCGGCAGGCTGGATCATCAAGTAGTCAAGCTGCAGAGGCTGTGTCTTAGCATCGGTTAAGAAGGTACCGAGGTTACCGACATACGCCTTTACATTTTTAAGGTTCTTTGCGATCTCATCCTCATCAAATGCCAACTTACGCAAAAGATTGACCAACTTATCACAAGTACTGGAGTACGTGGACGCAACACCGGCGGTTTCCTTCAGGAACTTAGAGATAGACTCAAGCTCATTTGCCTGAACCATCAAATCCAGAAGAGTGTCGGGAAGCAAACGCGAGAAGCTGTAGTCACGGTAATCGTCGGGAGAAGTACCGGTAAGCTTGATGATGCTCAGATAATCGGCGTTCAGCGCATTCAGCACCTTTTCGATTCTCTGTACCAAATCGCTCATCGAGCCGAGGGTAACTTCCAAACGAACGGTGTAGGCAACGCCCTCTTTAAAATAAAGTTGATAGGTTTTATCGTCGCCGCTACCGTTGGTAAGAGCGGTTACCTGCCAGCTGTCGCCGTAGTCAAAACGAAGCTCGGAAGCCTCGGAGAAAGGAACTCCGTTGTAATAACCTGCCTCGGTACCGACAGCAGCCTTGTATTCCTCAAGGCTATCATATTCGGTGTAGATCATCAGCATACGGTTGGTATACATACCGTCGAGATAGCTCTGCTTGTAACGGGCAAACAGCTCGTACATACCATCGGAATCGACCTCAAAGCGGTACTCTACCCACTGACCCGCCGTAGACCATTTCTCTGTACCGATGGTATTGAGAAGAGTTCTCTTGGGATCCGCAGGGGATGTAAGTGCCGAGGCACGGTCCTCGATAGGATAAACTACGTTGGTAGATGTATGATAAGGATACTCGCTTTCCAGCTTCACCTGTCCCTCGCCCGCCTTCAGTTCTCCAACACTTTCCTTAAGCGCTGCAAGATAATCGGCGTAGGAAACGGCCTCGGTGTAAGGAACCAAACGGATGGCGCTGATCGCAACCGCTTCGTTAACACCTTCCAATGTCAGTTGGAGCTTGCCGTCGGCATCGGGGGCAATTGCGAAACCGAAATCATTTGCATAGAATCCGCCGCTGTCACGCATCGTGTAGGTAGTCCACTCGGGGGTCTGCAACTGCGTGGGGCGAAGCTCGTTGTTATCGGCATCGGTGATAAAGTAGCGGAGACCGTATTTATCAATAAATTGGTAGTTCTCCTGCGTGATCACCAAAGGTCTGTCAAACACGATCGATTTGTTGTCCTCGCTCGGCGTTGCGGTAAGCCCCGCTGCCTTAGCCTCATCAAGAATCGCGTCCATGCTGTCCTTATCGGTCAGTACATAGGTTCCCGTCAAAGGCGAGGTTTCATCAGGCTTAAAGAAAGACCAGATCTTAGAAAGGCTCAAAGCGCGCGCTTCTGCGAAGGGAGCGTCTCCGTTCATATAAAACTCACGCTCGATCGCCGCGGACTTACCCAAAATGGGATAATAGTCCAAAGCAATGCTGTAAAGCCCCTCCGAGGTCAATCCAACCGAGGTAAGATCGAGCGTCCATGTGACTGCGCCAAAGGCGGGGGTGTAGATCGCATCCACACTGTCGAATTTGTCAACATAGACCAGGTCAGACTTTTTAAAGCCTGCGGCAACAGCCTCATCAACAGAATTGTAGACCGTTCCGTCCTTTGCGGTCATTTTCCATGAGCCGTTTGCAAGCTCGATCTTGTTCTCGCTGTTATCCACGAAAACCCAGTTCGAAGTTGCATCGAACTCAACGACCTTGGTCGTTGCATCCTTGTGACCTTGGAACAGTGCGGCGTACTGAGCCATGTACTCTTGGTACGAAATGGTGTTCAGTTCGTCGACATAATCCTCGATCGACTTGTCCGTGATGTCGCTACCCTCGCTCGCGCTGACGGCAACAACAGCAGTGCTCACAAGAATCAGCATCGCCATTACCAGGCATACAAATCTTGTGATCTTCAGTTTCCTCATTTGCGTTTCCTCCTGCAAATTTACTCCGAACGGGTCTCCCCATCCGCTTTTGATTGTGCAGCTCTTCCCCGCCCTTTCGCGCAAGGCAGAAAAGTCCTGCATAGGGGATCTCTTTGGCGCTTCTTCTCCGTCTCCGACGTCACCGCAACCGGTTTTTTCGGCGATTTTGAAGCCACACCTTCCCGATCGGTCTGCTTTTGGGCAAACTTCTCCCTATTATGATAGAATAATCATACCACAAAACTCGCTGATTGTCAAGTAAAATTCTTCTTGCTCCACACCATAAAAGATCACAATTCCATCAAAAATTCACCACTTATACAAAACACCTTTTCAAAAAGTTTACAACTTCTTTTGTTCACAAACAATTCAAAAATCCCATTTTTTATGGACAGTAAATACAATTTACTGGTATTTTGTCGATAAACAGTCTAAAATCGGCAATTTTTGTTTATTTTTTCATATATTTTTTTGAAAATATTTTTAATTTCCTTTGTGGGTAAATTGTATTTACCTTAAAACAACCTTGATTGCTCTATCGTTTTTTCAAATGTGAACGTTTTTTGTTGTGCAAACTGAACAAAAATCGAGGTCAATTTTCTACACCCTCGCAAATTGCACAAAACCCCTGTTTTTTACCCAATTTTATTCTATTTTATCCTGCTTTTTCCAGTTTTGGCAGATCGTTTCCACCAAAACGCTTTTTTGAGGCGCGCGGGGGAGGATATATTTTTACATACGATCATCGTTAAATAAAATTTCTGTCAGTCATCCTGAGCGCACGCAGTACGCGAAGCTTTTTGCAGTCGAACGAAGTGAGCAGCAAAAAGTCAAGCCGCTTGCGGCGAAGAGATCTCCGAACGGTTACCAATAGCTTTCCTCGGGTAAAACAACTGTTCCGTGTGCACAAAAGCCAAAGAAAAACACGTGTTTGTGCGAACATACTGCGCCGCGAGATCCGACCGTGCTTCGCATCGGTCGCCCTTCGGGCTTCGTGAGGTCGTTTCACTCCCGGATCGCTTGCGATCCTTCTCAGCGATGACCGCGGGGGATGTTTTGCGGTGGGCGTTTGTTTTCGGGACGTCGTGGGCGCCAATCCTACAAAATGGGAGCGTTCAACCTTTGTTTGGATATACGTGTTCGTTTGAAGCGCCGCTTTTAAAAAAACTTGACTTTTTGGAAAATCTGATATATAATGGTGATAGAACCCCACAAAAAAAGAGGTGATCTTTTGCTCTCCCCACACTTGTATTTCTTTCGTATCACGGACACTACCGACCTATGCGTATCTTTCCTTGCCTTGCTTGCGGTCAACACGATCGTTTTCGGAATCTCTGCGTCCGTTCTTTCGATCCGCAAAGCGCGCAATTATTGGATCCTTTCCGACCTCATTGCCGCGAAGCATATTCTGATCTGCTTTTTGATCTTTTCTTTCTCGTGGGTCATCTTTCAGCACTGTTTTGCCTTTTTGATCTGTCTTTTATGGACGATTTTTGGAAAAAAGCTCTTTATAGTCGACCAAACAATCGAATATCTCGCCAATTTCGAGATCAACGAGCGGGGCAAAAACAAACGGCTGAATGCCGACATCAACGCCGTTGCCAAAGAGATTCAAGCCGACCTTCCTAAAAAAGCCAAATGGCATGAGATCCTTGCGAGCTACCGCCAAAAGGCAGCCTTGGCAAAAACCTTTGATGCGGAACACCGCCCGAATTTTAAAGAATTCCGGAGTTTTTCGGGCAACGCGATCTTCATCGCCACCTTTGCCGTGCCGATTGCTGTCGGAGTAGACATTATCGCCGACTTTGATTACAGTAAAGTCATTCAAAACGCCGTCGGCTTTGTGTCGGGTTGGGTGATTTTTAATGAGATTGTTTATTTAACCGCTTTCTTTGCTTGGCTGTTCGCTTGCGCACGTCGCATCAACGCCGCGCTTCCATCCACAAGCAATGATTGGAAAGGTCCCTTTCTTGTAATCTTTCTGTATTTGCTATTGCTGATCCTCTTTCTCGGCGCCGCTTTTGGATGGTTTTAATTCCCTTCAAAAAGCACAAAAAGCGAGACAAACCCGCACCGGTGGGCTGTCTCGCTTTTGTGTTTGATCTTATTTCAAAAATCCGTTGATGATCTGCTCCTCGTCTTCTTTTTCGGACAGTCCCAAGGTCATCAGCTTGATGAGCTGTTCGCCCGCGATCTTACCGATCGCCGCCTCGTGGATCAGCGATGCGTCAACGTGGTTTGCCTCGATCTGCGGCAGAGCCGTGACCTGCGCGCCGTCCATGATGATGGCGTCACACTCGGTGTGCCCCGAGCAGCGGTTGTTTCCTCTCACGCGTGAGAGGAAGGTCTGGCGGCTGTTGTCCTTTGCCACAGAGCGCGACACGAGGTGCGCTCCGCAATCCTCGCCGTCGAGGTCGACCGTAAAGTCGGTCTCGGCAAACTGCTCGCCGTGGGTCATGATCTTCTCGCGCACGATCAGCGTAGCACCGTCGGCAAGCTTTGCCTCGGTCTTGCGTCTTGTGGAATCCACGCCCTTGATCTGCGCGGTCTCCATTTCAAGATAGCTGTTCTCCGCAAGCACCGCAACCGTGGTGGGGTTCATCACGTTTTTGCCGTTGCCGTCGCCCTCGCCGTAGTGCTTTTCGACGTACTTGACCTTGGCATTTTTGGCAAGATAGAAGGCGTGAATGCCGCTGTGCTCGCTGGCTTCACTTCCCCCGTTGTGAATTCCGCAGCCCGCCACGATGGTAACGTCGCAATCCTCGCCGATGTGGAAATCGTTGTAAACCAGCTCCTTCAGCCCGCTTTGAGACAGAATGACGGGAATGTGCAGGCTCTCATTTTTGGTGCCCGCCTTGACGTAAATGTCAATTCCGGGCTTGTCCTCTTTTTTGACGATCGAAATGTTTACGGAGTCGTTTTTGCCGTAAAGCTGACCGTTGACGCGGATCGAATACGCCCCTTCGGGCACCTCGTGTAAGCCCGCGACCTGCTCCAAAAGTGTCTTTTGAATGGCATCCATCAGTCACGCACCTCCTTTGTAAAGCGGCAGCCCGCCTGCGCATTTAACAGCTCGGGCAAAATCTCGGATTTGGTTCCGTACGCCGCAACCGTACCGCCCGCGATCACGATGATCTTATCGGCAATGTCAAGGATGCGCTCCTGATGCGAAATGATCAGGATCGTTCCGTGGGTGCGCTCGTGCATGGCGCGGAACACCTGAATGAGGTTGTTGAAGCTCCAAAGATCGATACCCGCCTCGGGCTCGTCAAACACAGACAGCTTGGTGCCGCGCGCGTTGATCATGGCGATCTCGATTCGCTTGAGCTCACCGCCCGAAAGAGAGCCGTCTACCTCGCGGTTGATATAGTCCTTGGCGCAAAGCCCGACCTCGGAAAGATACCGGCACGCCTCGGAAACCGAAATCTTTTTGCCCGACGCAATCGAGATCAGATCCTTGACCGTGATGCCCTTAAAGCGTACGGGCTGTTGAAAGGCGAAGCTGACGCCGCGGTTGGCGCGCTCGCTGATGGAAAGGCTTGTAATGTCCTCTCCGTCGAGAAGTATTTGACCCGAAGTGGGCATGTAGATTCCCGCGATCAGCTTTGCCATGGTCGATTTTCCGCTTCCGTTGGGGCCCGTTACAGCCACAAAGCGGTCGTCGATCACAAGACTGACGTCGCGCAGGATCTCCTTGCCGTCCTCGGTTTGATAGGATACGTTTTTGAATTCTAACATTGTATGGTCCTTTTTATATGAGTTTCGATTATTTTTCAGATCATAGAGAGTGCTTCTCTATATCTTAAATATTTTATCCTTTTTTACGCGCAAATGCAAGGATATTGTCACATTTTATCCGTTAATTTTTTATGAACGAAAAGCACAGCGCCTCTTTTTATGCTATAATATAGGCAATTCAATCCACCGAAAGGATCCTCCATATGTCAAGAACCTATCCCATTCTCACGATCACCGAAAAGGGCGAAAAGATGCTGCGCGGCGGACACGTCTGGGTCTACGCCGACGAAGTGACCGCCATGACATCCCTGCCCGAAAACGGCTCGCTCGTCGATGTGCGCTCGCAAAAGGGGCGCTACCTCGGCACGGGCTTTTATAATGAAAAATCAAAAATCCGCGTGCGAATCGTCTCCAAAAATGCCAACGACCGCTTTGACACGGCGTTTTGGGAGCGCCGTCTGCGCTGGGCGATCGACTACCGCCGCACCGTGATGGGCGAGGGGGATTTTTCCTGCTGCCGCCTCATCTTTGGCGAAGCCGACGCCTTTCCCGGGCTTACGGTCGACCGCTTTGGCACGGTCCTTGTCACGCAGGTGCTCTCACTTGGCATCGAGCGCATCAAGGGCGAGCTCTATTCCCTTTTGGTGCGTCTGTTGCGCGACGAATTCGGCCAGCAGATCGATGCGCTCTACGAGCGGAACGACGTTGCCATCCGCTCTTTGGAGGGCATGGAGCAATACACCGCCTTTTGGGTGGGCGAGGGGCTTTCGACCGACCTCTTTGGCAAAACCGAGATCGTGGAAAACGGGATCCGCTACGAGGTGGACTATATAAACGGGCAGAAAAACGGCTTTTTCCTTGACCAGAAGTACAACCGCGCGGCGATTCGCAAGATCGCCAACGGCCGCCGCGTGCTCGATTGCTTTACCCACACGGGCTCCTTTGGTCTCAACGCCGCCGCAGGGGGTGCCTCGCACGTGACCTCGGTGGACATCTCCGCCGACGCGATCGCCATGGCGCGCCAAAACGCCATCCGCAACGGGCTTGACGCTCGCATGGATTTCGTCTGCACCGACGTGTTTGATCTGCTCACCGACATGGCGCAAACGGGCAAATGCGACTACGATTTTATCATCCTCGATCCCCCCGCCTTTACCAAGAGACGCGACACGCTCAAAAACGCGATCAAGGGCTACAAAGAGATCAACCTCAAAGCCATGAAGCTCCTGCCGCGCGGCGGCTATCTCGCCACCTGCTCCTGCTCGCACTTCATGACCGAAACCTATTTCAAGCAAATGCTCCACAACGCCGCCGCTGATGCCGGCGTGGGGCTCCGCCAGATCGAAGCCCGCCAGCAAAGCCCCGATCACCCCATCCTCTGGAACGTCCCCGAAACCGATTACCTCAAATTCTTCATCTTCCAAATCGTCTGATTTTTAGAATAAGAATTAGATTTATTCTATATTTTTCTTGGGGAACTTTTGAAAAAGTTCCCCAACCCCCTCAAAACTTTAACTAAAAAGGGTGTTTTGGTGGGAGTGGAGTCTCTCTGCCCCGTTCCGCAGTTGGGGGCAAAAATTGGCGTAGCCTGTGCGCTGACAGTAGAATAGCTCCCGCAGATTTTTAGCCTTCGCTACGCTCAGGCAAGCCGCCGAGCCCCTGAAAAATCACCGATGTTACATTTTTGAAAAAACGGCGCGCTCATTTTTGTAGGGGCTGGCGCCCACGACAGCCCGTTTGTATGGTACTTGCTTTTATAAACGGGACGTCGAGGCGCCGTCCCCTACAAACGAATAACGAAAAACCAAACCTCTGTCGGTCATCCTGAGCGTGCGTAGCTCGCGAAGTTTTGCGTAGTCGAGGCTTGCCGAGCGAAGCAAAACCGAGGAATGCCGCAAAGCGGCGTGACGAAGGGATCTATAAACGCTTACAATAGCTTTCCCCGGGCAAATGAACTGTTCCAAATACACAAACGCCAAAGAAAGACACGGGTTTGCGCAAACATACTGCGCCGCGAGATCCGACCCTCCTTTGTCGGGTCGCCCTACGGGCTTCGCAAGGTCACTTCGTTCCCAAGCTCAGGATGACCGCGGGGGGATGTTTTGCGGTGGGCGTTCGTTTGTAGGGGACGGGCTTGCTCGTCCCGTTTTTCGGGCTTGCCGTTTGTGCGGCGGTGGACGGTTGTTTTTTGTAGGGGCTGGCGCCCTCGACAGCCCGTTTTTTGGGGT
>JAFTXB010000272.1 GCA_017461825.1 Clostridia bacterium | reverse complement strand
TTCGTAGATCCCGTCGTCATTCCGCAGGCTCCATTCCTCTGTTTTGCTTCATTCCGCAAGCTCCATTGCGCAAAACTTCGACTCGGATTGCTTGCAATCCTTCTCAGTGATGACACGTAACGGTTTTGTTTTACTAAAAACTTTATTCGACAAGGTAAGATAATTTCGATATTTAAGCAATAAAAGTGGAGAAAATTGGAAAAATTGGAATTGTAAAAATCCGAAAAGTATTATAAATATTGATTCTTTTGACTTTGACAATCGGCAAATGAATTTTTTAGCAAGGAGACAAGCAATGGAGATCAGAAAAGCCGAAATGGGCGATCTGCCGATCATTTTGGAAATCTACGCCGACGCGCGGAGGTATATGCGCGAAAACGGCAATCCGCATCAGTGGGGCGACGGCTATCCGTCGGAGGACTTGGTGCGAAAGGATATTGCAGAGGGGATCTGCCACGTTTGTGTGGACAGGAGCGCGCCCGTTGGGGTGTTCGTTTTCTTTGAGGGCGAGGATCCCACCTATCAAAAAATATACAGCGGAGCTTGGGAAAACGACCGACCCTATGGGGTGATCCATCGCATTGCGGTTGCAAAGCATTGCAAGGGAGTGGCGTCGTTTTGCTTTGCCTATGCTTTTGAAAAATGTAAAAACGTCAAGATCGACACCCACCGTGATAACATTCCCATGCAACGCTCGCTGCTTAAAAACGGATTCGTGCGGTGCGGGATTATTTATCTTGAAAACGGAGATGAGCGGATCGCCTTTCAAAGATCCGAGAATTAAAAAGGTTAAAAACGACCCCTAAAAAGGGAAAAACGTAGGTTGATTATTCTCTCTTTTTTTGATATGATAGTGTTGACAGAAAAGCATGAAAAGGAGGAGCTTGTATGCTTTATAAAAAGAATACCGAGGATCGGCTGTCGGAGGAGCTGTTTCGTTCTCCCACCGCTGAGTATCGCGGCACGCCCTTTTGGGCTTGGAATACAAAGCTGGAAAAGGAAGAACTGCTTTGGCAGATCGAGCAGCTCAAGGCAATGGGCTTTGGCGGCTTTCATATGCATCCGCGTGCCGGCTTTGCCACCGAATATCTCGGCAAGGAGTATATGGAGTTGATCTCCGCCTGCAACGAAAAGGCAAAGGCGGAGAAAATGCTGGCATGGCTCTACGACGAGGATCGCTGGCCCTCGGGCTTTGGCGGCGGTCTTGTTACCGAGGATCCCCGTCACCGACAAAAGTTTATGCTTTTTACCGTAAAGCCTATGGAAAACACGGTGGATCGGCAAACAGGATATGAAACGGGAAAGCCCTATTTGCTCGCTGCCTACGACGTGGTGCTTGGCTCCGACGGCACGCTTGCCGAATATCATAAGATCGGCGCGGACGGAGAGGCGCGCGGTGTGAAATGGTTCGTTTATGTTTGCACGCAGCCGAAAACAGGACGCTATAACGGAAACACCTATGTGGACACGATGAGCCCCGAGGCGATCGATGAATTTATCCGTATCACTCACGAGGCGTATAAGCGTGCGGTGGGAAGTGACTTTGGCGGCTCGATCCCCGCAATTTTTACCGACGAGCCGCAGTTTGCCACAAAGATGTCTCTTCCGTTTGCCTCGAGCAAGATCGATATCAAGCTTCCGTATACCACCGATTTTGCCGAGACCTTTGAAAAAGAATATGGGATCGATCTGACAGAGCATTTGCCGGAGCTTGTGTGGGATCTGCCAAACGGTGCGCCATCGCGTGTGCGCTATCTCTACCACGACCATGCGTGTGAGCGTTTTACCCGCGCGTTTTCCGATCGGATCGGCAAGTGGTGCGACGAAAACGGGATCCTGCTCACGGGGCATATGATGCGTGAGGATACGCTGGATATGCAGACAGACGCGGTGGGTGAAGCGATGCGCGGCTACCGCGGATTTGGCTTGCCCGGGATCGATCTGCTTTGCGATGAAGAGAATTTTGCAACCGCCAAGCAATGCCAGTCTGCCGTGCATCAGTACGGGCGCGAGGGCATGCTCTCCGAGCTCTACGGCGTGACGGGGTGGGATTTTGATTTCCGCGGTCACAAGTATCAGGGCGACTGGCAGGCGGCGCTGGGGGTTACGGTTCGTGTGCCGCACCTTTCGTGGGTATCGATGAAGGGCTCCGCCAAGCGCGACTATCCCGCAAGTATCAGCTATCAGTCGGCGTGGTACAAGGAGTATCCTTATATTGAAGATCATTTTGCGCGCCTCAACACAGCCCTCACGCGCGGAAAACCCGTGGTGCGCGTGGCGGTGGTGCATCCCATCGAAAGCTACTGGCTCTGCTTTGGGCCGCAGGAGAGCGCTGCTGCAAAGCGTATCCAGCTTCAAAAGAATTTTGACACCGTGACAAATGCCTTGCTGTTTGGCATGATGGACTTTGACTACATCAGCGAGGCGCTTTTGCCTGATCTCTATACACCGAGTACAGACGGAAAGCTGCATGTGGGCGAAATGGCGTATGATGCCGTGGTAATGCCGGGGCTTGAAACGGTACGCTCGACCACGCTTGACGCGCTGGAGCACTTCCGTGACGCGGGTGGAAAGCTTGTGTTTATGGGAGATTGCCCGCGCTATGTGGATGCGGTGATCTCCGAGCGCGCAAAGGCACTTTACACAGATAGCGAGGTGATCGCCTTTACCGAGGATGCTTTGCTGGGTGCTCTTGCGGAGGTTCGTGAGGTATCGGTCAAGGACGAAAGGGGCTTTTCCGTCAACGATATGCTATATCAGCTGAGGCAGGATGGGGAGAGCCGTTGGTTCTTCCTCGGCCGCGGAAAGCATCCTCATTGGACGGGGAGGATCGTGCATCTGGATCAGCCGCCGCGCCTGCTTCGGATCTCGTTTGATGGAGAATATACCGTCACCGTTTATGACACAATGACGGGCAATATCTCGCCCGCATGCTTTGAAGCCAAGGACGGACATACCGTTGTGCAGTCGCTGATATACGAGCAGGACAGTCTGCTTTTGCGCCTCGATCCCGTGACGGCTCGTAGCGGCGTGTCTCTTGAAAGACCGCGCCGACCGATCAAGCGCATTGATTTTAAAAACGGTGCCGAATATGCATTGGGCGAGCCAAACGTGATGGTGCTTGACATGGCACAGCTTTCCTGGGACGGTGAGCATTTTGAGCCGATCGAGGAGATCCTTCGGATCGATAAGGCGATCCGAAGCCGTTTGGGATTTCCGATGGCGGACGGTCAGGATATTCAGCCATGGTTGATCGAAGAAGAGAAGATCGAGCATTATCCCTATCTCAAATTCACATTTAAGAGTGAGACCGAGGCTCTTTGCAAGCTGGGGTATGAGGAGGTGGTTGAGATCAGGCTCAACGGTGTCGATGTGCCGATCTGTCCCGACGGATATTTTACCGACAAGAGTATTCACACAACCGCTCTGCCCGCGTTGCGTAAGGGTACAAACGAGCTGATCGTCCGTGCGCCGATTGGAAAGCGGCTGAGCCTTGAAAACTACTTTTTGCTGGGTGAATTCGGCGTTCGCACCGTTGGATACACGGCATCTGTGACAACGCTGCCCGAGCGTCTGCAATTTGGCGATCTTGCCTCGCAGGGCTTGCCCTTCTACGGCGCGGCAGTGACATACAAGACCGAGTTTGAGCTGGATGGAGAGCACGACATTGCGGTACGCTGTGAGTATTTTAAAGGAACGGTTGTTGGTGTGAAGCTTGACGGCAGGGATATGGGACGGATCGCGATCTCACCGTACAAGGTTTTCTGCAACGGTGTTGCCGCAGGACGGCATACGCTGGAGCTGACTCTGTACGTCAGCCGCGTCAACTGCTTTGGCGGTCTGCACAACTGTGCCTTCTATCCATGGATCGGCCCCGCCTACTGGTACAGCGAGGATACCGACTGGTCATACGAATATATCCTCAAAGATACCGGCATCCTCAAATCTCCTATTATTGAAGTCTATTGATCCGTGGGGGAGGGACGCGGGGACGCGGGGACGCGGTTTTTGTGGGGGGCTTTTGAAAAGCCCCCCACGCCCCCAAAACTTTTTGGGTCAGGGGTTTGTTTGGATATTGTGGGGTGTTTCTGCCTCGATCTAAAGTTTAGGGCAAGGATTGGCGTAGTCTGTGCGCTGACGGTAGAATCTGCCGATAGCAGTCAGGGACCACCGAGACCCTGAAAAATCACCGATGTTAGTTTTGTGAAAAAAAGGCGCACCCACCCGGTAGGGGCGACCATCGTGTCAAGAGTAACATTGTAAACAATTTGTGTAAGGACATGGTATACACATTAAGGGTTAC
>JAFTXB010000271.1 GCA_017461825.1 Clostridia bacterium | reverse complement strand
TCTATAGCCAAGGAACTCCTTTTGAACAAAAAGCATTGGATGATGTATCCTTGGGAATTCGCGAAGGATGTATTACGGGCATCATCGGACATACCGGATCCGGAAAATCTACCATGATGCAGCTGTTTAACGGGCTTGCCGTACCAACCGAGGGCAAGGTTTTATTAGATGACTATAACATCAATATGACATTGGATGAGGCATTTGCTGATAAATCGCTATTTTCCGAGTATCGTTCACTTTCAAAAAGAGCTCGCAAAAAAGCGATCAAAGACGAAATTTTGAAACTGAGACACAATCTTTGTTTTCGCGTAGGACTTGTAATGCAATATCCGGAATATCAATTGTTTGAAGAAACCGTTTATAAAGACATTGCTTTTGGTCCCCAAAACATGGGGCTTTCGACCGAAGAGATCGATCTGCGTGTCAAAGAAGCTGCCGAGTTTACCGATCTTGACGAAGAGATTTTGCAAAAATCGCCGTTTGATTTATCGGGCGGACAAAAACGTCGAGTGGCTTTGGCGGGAATCATCGCAATGCGCCCCGAGGTGTTGGTGCTGGATGAGCCTGCCGCGGGACTTGATCCCCGCGGACGCGATGTCATATTTGAAGGGATCCAACACTATCAACGCACGACCGGATCGACTGTTTTAATTGTAAGCCACAGTATGGAGGATATGGCTCGCTTCTGCGATGATGTAGTGGTTATGTCGGGTGCCCGTGTTATCATGCACGGTGCCTGTAACGAGGTTTTTTCAAATATGGAGCAACTTTCGGATATCGGTCTTGATATTCCGCAAATTACACATTTGATGAATTTGCTGAAAAATGCCGGAATAGATATACCGAATAACATTTATACGGTTGATGCTGCCGTGGAGGCTGTTAGGTCTCTGTTTGAAAAACGGAGGTGAAAAAGAAATGAAGGGAATCTCCTTTGGACAATTTTATCCTGCTGAATCGGTGATCCACAAGCTGGATCCGCGTACGAAGGTGATCCTTGCCGTTTTGTATATTGTTTGTACTTTTTTGTGCAAAAACGCTCTTGGATTTCTCGTTTTAACATGTTCAGCTTTGGTATTGATCTTTTTGAGCAAAATACCGTTTAAGATCATTCTCCGTTCTTTGCGACCGATCTTGATCATTATTGCTTTTACCTCGATAATTAATATCTTTATGACGAACGGTGAGCATTTGTTGACTCCCGAATCATGGAAGATCCGAATATATGCCGAGGGTTTGTGGAATGCGCTTTTTATGATTCTCAGAATCTCGGTATTGATTATTGGAACCGGAATTTTTTTGACATATACAACCACCCCCATTGCATTGACAGATGCTTTGGAGCAGTTACTCTCTCCTTTGAAAAAAATAAAGGTGCCTGTTCACGATTTTGCAATGATGATGACGATCGCATTGCGATTTATTCCGACACTCAGCGAGGAGACCGAAAAAATTATGAACGCCCAAAAAGCGAGAGGCGCTGATTTTACAACCGGAAGCCTGATCAAGCGAGCAAAAGCACTTGTTCCGATCTTGGTACCGCTGTTTGTTTCGGCTTTTAACCGAGCTTTTGATCTTGCGTCGGCAATGGAATGTCGGTGCTATCATGGCGGGGAAGGACGTACTCGGTTGAATGTGTTAAGTTTTCATACCGTTGATTGGGTTGCGATAAGTTTTTTGCTTGTATTTGGTGTAGGTTTGTTTTTCTTGAATCGACTTGGAATCGGGTTTACGATGAGGTGATCTTATGAAGATCCTGTTAAAGATTGCTTATATTGGAACGGCATACTGTGGCTATCAAGTACAGCCAAACGGGATCAGTATTCAGCAAAAGCTGAACGAGGCTGCAAAAGCATTATTTGGATTCCCGTGCGATATAGTTGGATGCAGCCGTACTGACAGCGGTGTACATGCCAAGGAATTTTGTGCCACAGTGGCAAAAAAAGGTACCGACTCATTAGAGACTTCAATTCCACTTTCGCGTATTCCGCTTGCAATGTCTGCCTACTTACCACAAGATATTTGTGTTTTTGCGGCTGAATCTGTTCCAAATGACTTTCACGCAAGATACGACGTGAAAGAGAAAGAATATATATACCGCTTTTTTGATAGGGCAGTAAGGGATCCTTTTGAAGTGGAGCGATCCTGTCATGTTCCGCGTACGATTTCGGATGAAGCATTGTTACGCATGAACCGTGCGGCAAAGTATTTTTGCGGTTCTCATGATTTTTCCGCTTTTATGGCACAAGGATCCAAGGTGAAAAGTACTGTAAGAAATGTAACGAGGGCCGAAGTCTACCGTGACGGAAACGCAGTGATATTTCGTGTTTCTGCGGACGGCTTTCTGTATAATATGGTACGAATTATGGCAGGAACACTTTTGGATGTTGCCTACGGAAAGCTTTGTCCGGAGGATATGACAAAAGTGATCGAAAGCCGTGACCGAACACGCGCGGGGAGTACGATGCCTGCTTGCGGTTTATATCTCAATCGAGTTATTTATTAATTTTTTAGAAAGAGAGGAGGGAAAGCTTGAAAAATATTGGATTGACTAAATATTTAAAAAAAGAAAAAAAACAAAAAACGGAAAATATCATGCAAAACAATTACTATGAAAATATTTCTGCGCACCTTGGTATTTTTCAGGTCGTTTTATATTTTACATTGCTTTCATTTGTGATCCTTTCTTTTGTTAGTAACTCCAGTTTGATCACTTATCGTAATTTTTATTATTTTTTCAAGGATCTGGATGCCTCCGCTGAATCAATTGATGTTTTGAAAAGCGATTCGGTAACTTATCCAACCTCTGATTCTCAAGTGTTTACACTTTATCGAGGCGGCCTTGCGGTAATAGGAAATCACTCGGTCACTGCCTTTACCCCAACAGGGCGACAGACAGTCAGCCAAAGTATCCAATATCGAAATCCGATGGCGGAGGGAAAAGGACGCTATCTGATGGTCTATGAAATGGGGGGAACACAGTATTCTTTATATAACTCGTATACCCGACTTTATTCCGATATAACGGAATATCCCATCAACGGAGTAGCCGTATCAGATTCGGGCGTCTATGCGATCTTGTCTTCCTCGGGAGAGTTTACCTCTGTTGTATCACTTTACAATGATAATTTTGCATTGATCAACCGATATAATAAAAACTCATTTGTGACTGATGTAGCGATCAGCGAAAAAGGAGATTTGGTTGCGATGCTCACAGCGGACCCTGTTGGAGGTGTGTTTGAAGCCGGACTTGAGTTATATGTTCCCGGAAGCGGAGAGGTCGAAAAAAAGATTGTTTTGGGAGAAGAAATGGCACTTTCCTGTCAATTTACTTCTTCCGGAAATGTTGCCGTTATACTTACAGATTCTATTATGTTTCTTTCGCGTGATGGAGAGGTTATTTCAACCTATCATTTTCAAGGCGAAAAACCTGCTATTGCCGAGATTGGGGCGGACGGTGCGGCATTGATACTGCGTTCTTCCGCAATTTCATCAAAAAATCATATAATTGTATTTGACAAAAGCGGAAAAATGGTGTATAATGAGGTAGTTGATATCGAGGCAGTTGCACTTTCCCGAAGCGGTGATTCTGTTTTTTTGATGACTTCGGCGGAAATACAGAGACTATCATTGCGCGACGGACGTTTTTCTTCCTTGGATTATCATACAGACATACACTCTATTTTGGCGGTAAGCGAAAATGAATTATTAATTTGCTCGCCGCAAAAAGCGGAATACCTCCGTTTTTAATCTATTTTTTAAGGAGAATTATTATGGGACACATTATCGCTGACATTATTTTAGCAGTTGTTGCTTTGTCTATGATCTTTTTCTATGTAAAAAGAGGTTTTTTGAAGAGCTTGATCCATTCGCTGAAGACGATTTTGGCTCTTGTTATTGCATATTTTTTAGGTGGGAAGTTAGCACAGTTTATCTCAGACAAATTCATTTCGGTACCTGTTCGTGATGCGGTTTTTAAAAAGGTCGATTCGATTTATCAAGGTGCTGCTAACTCTGTTGATACAGACAAAATTACGTCTTCGTTCCCTGATTTTGTTATGTCGGATGAGGTCAGAGCACAGATCGCCTCAGCTGAGGGAAGCGGTGAGCAGTTGGTCAATACGATTACCGATTCTATCGCGGCGCCTATTTCAAATGTGATCTCTACGGTGATTGGATATGTTTTAGTATTTATACTTGCATTTATAGGGCTTTGGATCGTTGCCTCGATTTTGGATAAGATTGTGGATCGTTTTTCAATACTGCACCTTGCCAATGCAATATTGGGAGGTGTGTTTGGTGTTCTTATTGCCGCCCTTTTACTGTTTGCCGTTTGTTCTGTTATCAAATTTTTCTTTGCAGAGTCGGATTTTTATACGAATTCGGTACTGGTCAAATTCTTTGGAGAATCCTCTATTCTTGAAACTGTAAAATTTCTTGATATAGGCAATCTGCTGAGTTAAGATTGTGTTTTAATATCGGTTAGAAAGGATCCGAAATACTTCGGATAATATAAAAAATTCATGGTCATGTGTTCACAATGCCATAAACGTATGGCGGTCATTTTTGTAACAAAGGTCGAAAACGGAGAAAAGGCGACCAAAGGTCTTTGCCTCAAATGTGCTAAGGATATGGGAGTTCCTGTGGACAATTTGGTGGGGAATGTTATGAATCAATTTGGTATCTCACCCGAACAGATGGAAAGTGCCGAAGAGGATTTGAAAGCAATGTTAGAACAGACGGTGGAAGGATGTCCATCCGATTGTGATGATAATGAAGACGGTGGAGCTCCGGCAATTGATCTTCCCAAGCTTTTTCGTGACGCGGGGTTATTTGCAACCTCTAAGCAAACACCGGCAGAAGGTGATTCTGTAAACAAAAATGAAAAAAAAGATCGAAAAGAAGATAAAAAGCGTGCAAAAGAGGAGAAGAAGCTAAAGTTCCTTACCACATATAGCCGAAACCTCACACAATATGCTCGTGACGGAAAGCTTGACCGTATTATTGGACGTGATAAAGAGCTTTCCCGTGTAATCCAGATCCTTTGTCGCAGACAAAAAAACAATCCTTGCTTGATTGGCGAGCCAGGTGTCGGTAAAACCGCCATTGCGGAGGCTCTTGCAATTCGAATCGCAGCCGGAAATGTTCCTTATAAGCTCTTGGGAAAAGAAATATATTTGTTGGATATGACGGCTTTGGTTGCCGGAACACAGTTCCGCGGTCAGTTTGAATCGCGTATTCTTGGCTTGCTCAATGAAGTTCATGAAGTTGGAAATGCGATTCTTGTAATTGATGAAGTGCACAATATTGTTGGTGCGGGAGAAGCTGAGGGAAGTGTAAATGCTGCCAATATTCTCAAGCCTGCCTTATCTCGCGGTGAGGTACAAATTATCGGTGCCACAACATTAAATGAATACCGTAAATATATCGAGAAGGATACTGCTCTTGAACGGCGTTTTCAGCCTGTCACAGTGAATGAGCCATCGGTGGATGAAACAGTTGAGATGCTCCGCGGTATCAAACACTATTATGAAGAGTTCCACGCGATCCGTATTCCTGATGAGTTGCTACGCCAAACGGTAATTCTTTCGGAGCGTTATATTACTGATCGGTATTTACCGGATAAGGCGATTGATTTGATCGATGAAGCGGCATCTTATCTTTCCTTGTCATCTGCTCCGATCAACGAATCATATTCAATTCGCGACAGAATGCTGGAATTAAAGCATCAGCGTGAACTTCTTGAAGGGGAGATCGCCGGAAATGAGGCTGTCGAACAAGCAAGATATGAAGAACTAAGCAAACTCAGAACCGAAGAATTGCAACTTTCCGCTCGTTTGACATCATTGGAACCGATGGCACAAGCAATTGAGTTAACAGAAAACGAAATCGCAAATGTGATTGAACTCTGGACGGGGGTACCCGCAACCAGCATTACCGAAAATGAATTTGAAAAGATCGATAAACTGGAAGCTCGGCTTAAGGAACGTATCGTTGGGCAAAACGCCGCAGTAGAAGCTGTAGCACGTGCCATAAAACGAAACCGTGCAGGAATTTCTTACAAAAGAAAACCCGTCTCTTTCATCTTTGCAGGTCCTACAGGAGTTGGTAAAACCGAGCTTGTAAAAACACTTGCAAACGATCTTTTCCAATCTCCGGAGACTTTGATTCGTTTGGATATGTCCGAATTTATGGAAAAACATTCTGTCTCCCGTATCATTGGAGCTCCTCCCGGCTATGTTGGATACGATGAGGCAGGGCAATTGACAGAAAAGATTCGTCGCAGACCTTATTCTATCGTGTTGTTTGATGAAATCGAAAAAGCACATCCCGATGTTTTAAACATTTTGCTTCAAATCCTTGATGATGGCAGGATAACCGATGCAAGAGGCAAAACAGTTAATTTTGAAAATACAGTTATCATCATGACTACCAATGCAGGCTCGGATCGTTCCGCTTCGACAGCAGGCTTTTTCGACGGCAATCACTCAGCAGATGAAAACAAGACACAAAAAGCTTTGGAATCCTTTTTGCGCCCTGAATTTATCAACAGAGTAGACGAGATCATTACCTTCCGAAGTCTTGACGAAAATGATTTCGTGGCAATTGCCTCTATAATGATCGGTGAGCTTAAAAACGCATTGGTGGAAAAGAAAATCAATCTTTCCTGTACCGATGAGGTGTTGCATTTAATAGCGCGGCGTTCTTTCTCCCACAAATACGGTGCACGCAATATGCGGCGTTTTATTCAAAAGGAGATCGAGGATCGTTTGGCCGGCAAAATCATTTCCGATTACCGTCATTTCTATTCTTTTGTAAAGTTGGAAGCAGACGGTGACGAGATTATTATCAATTGTATGTGATAACAGGAGTCACAATTTTGTATGAAAATACAGAACGAAAAATGGCATCTGCTCTCGGCTTCTGCTGTTGAGAAACAACTGAACACCAACGCCTCCTGCGGGCTTTCCCGCAAGGAGGCTCGTTCTCGTTATCGAAAGTTTGGTCCCAATTTGGTATTTAATCAAAGACAGAAGCGGATGATACAGCTTTTAAAAGCGTTTTTAACAGATCCTGCTGTACTTCTGTTTCTGTTTCTATGTTTTTTATGTTTATTCTTTTTTGAGTTTTCTGCCGGGTTAACATCTTTAATTTGTTTTTCCACGGTGGCAATTTTAATTGGTCGAGTACTCATGTTGGAAAATAGACTTCAAGAAAATATAGAAAAATATCGGGTTCCGACTGTAGCGGTTATTAGAGACGGCGCAGAATATGTTTTGAGCGCACGTACAATTGTGCCCGGAGATTTGATTTTATTAAAGAAAGGGGATATTGTCCCCGCCGATTGTCGTTTGATTTCGTCATCTTCTTTGAGAGTTTTGACACTTTGTGTTGACGATGACGCAAAAGTGAAAATGCGGGAGTATCCGAAGAATGAAGCAGAAGCTTCGCCCATAGAAAATGCGCCGTTGATGTACGAATGGAATAATATTCTTTTTTGTGGTTCGGAGATACTGGAGGGTATCGCATGTGCAATTGTAATTGCTACGGGAAATGAAACCTTAGTTAAAAAAAGCAAATGCAATGAACTCCCGGCTGAATATGGACGAATGACCAAAGAATCCGCAACAACGCAGGTTATGCGTCCTTATATACGAATATACAGTTTTATTCTGTTTATTTTAATGGTTCCTATGACGTTAGCAATGCTCTTTGCTAATAAAGAGAACGGCTTTCTAAATGGATTTTTGTCTGTATGCGCTTTTACTGTGGTTGGCTCGCAAGCGCTTTTGCTTTTTTATTTCCATTTGCCTGCTTTTTTGACACGATCAAAATTCTTTTCAGAAAAAGAACATCTTGATAGGATCATTTTTAAATCCGATCGTTCGGTCAAGGTGTTAGCATCAATTACAGATGTAATTATTTTGGGACACGGTGCAACCTCGGACGGATTGCTTCATTTTGACCGTTGTGTTCTTGGGGATGGCGAAATAAAAATAAAGGAAGGCTCAATTTACAATGACCTTCAATCACTTTGTGAGGCTATGCTTTTAAAGAATGCCTCAGAGGCAGACGGTTTCTCTCCATGCTCGGGTGAGGGGCCCAATAGGCTGCGTACTCTTTGTAGGGAGTTGTGTGAATTATCGGGATTTGATGTTGAAGCTCTTAAAACCAGGTTGCTTTCTGTATCAAAACTCTCTCATTCTAAGAATCTTTTGTTATCTGTCAAGGTTAACGGTGGAGAATACCGACTTCTTTTCACAGAAAACGGTTCTTTGCTTGATCGATGTGTTTTTTATGAAAAAAATAAGCGTACAGCCGTTTTTTCAGCACAAGAAAGAACCAATGTGAAGCTTTTTATAAAGCAGAGCAAAGCAATCGGATCTAAAATTCAACTTGTTATAAAACAAGTGGGAACACAGATGATTTTTCTTGGCGCGATTTCTTTACGTGAGAAGATTTTAGAAAACGTTCCTTCACTTATGAGCGAAATGCAAAACAATGGTGTAAAAACGACTTTCTTTTTTAGAGGTTCATTTGACGAAGAAGAAAAATATGCAAAAGCGATGGGCATTTTGCATCCTCTTCAAGATGCAAGTTCCTTGTGCGCTGAAGAACTTGCGAATCGGATAAGTACCGAGCCCGCTTTTTTTGGTGCTGATCCAAAGGTACTTGCCTCAACAGTTCAATTGCTGTCGCAGCAAAAACGCAAGGTTGCGGTGCTTGGTACTTTGCCTGATGATTGTTTAATTATGAGAAAAGCATTGCTGTCTGTAGGATGCGATACTTTGTTTTTTGATGAACATATTTCGCCTACGCCAGAGGAAGAAGAGCGTTTATCAATTGGTTGTACCCCCAATGTTCGGAGACATTCCGATGTCCTTATTTATCGTCCAAGCAAACAAGGAGGTGGGGTGTCAACTTTTTTACATGGAATCTATGAATGTCGCGCAACCCAAAGCCGTACGATGTTTTTGCTTAGCTTTTTGTTTCTGTCCCATATAACCAGATTGACTGTTATGCTTCTTACAACTATTTTTTCAATTTGTCCTTTACCATCTTTTCAATTGATTTACGTTGGTATGTTAACAGAGCTTCTGCTTGCTTTGGGAATCGGAACACTGTCGATCAGAGGAAAACTCCTGTCATCTTCGCAAAATATTGGAACCAAACATATTGAATCGGTATTTCGTGATGTGTGTACATGGTTGCCGACTGTTTGTACTGCTTTTTTCATAATTTTTATGTTTTTAATTATGAAGTGGTGTGGAGTGATCACGGCTGAAAATTGTATATCAGCTTTGTTTGGTTCACTTTTTTTATCGCAAATTGTTTCAACGCTTAAGTGTGCTCGCTTTTACGTATCCAATGATGGAATAAAACGCTTATTTACCATTTATGTACTACTGTTAATCCCGAGTATACTAATCATAGCTTTTTCTGTTGCTTTTCCCGCGATCCATGCCATTTTTCTTCTTGGGGAGTGGAGTTTGTTTTCAAGCATTGTTATGTTGCTAATACCTTTTTTTCATTGGCTTTTTATGCGTTTGATCTCGTCCTTTTTCCGTCGGACAGCCAAGTAGCTGCTATCTTTTGCATATACTGTATCAGTACTTTCCGAGGAAAGGAGAAAAACAGTATGAAGCGTTGCAGCACTTCCGAATTGCGTCATTTGGAAATTGTAAATTTATGTGATGGTGCAAGATTGGGATATGCAAGTGACTTTGAATTTGATTGTGAGGATGCTCGTATCCTTGCCTTGATCATTGCGGGGAATTGCGGTCTTTTCGGATTGGGGAAAGAAGATGATATCATTATTCCTTGGAGCATGATCGAATGTATCGGTGAGGATACTATACTGGTAAAGTTGACACAAAAAGAGTTATCCTGTTGCACTTGCCGAAGGCAAAAAAACAGAAAGTTTCATTTTTAAAAAGAACTCGGCCCACAGTTTTGTGAGCCGAGTTCTTTAAATAGTAAATTCGGTACGTTTGATAATATGGTCTTGATAAGCGGAGTCTAATTCACAAAAATAACCGCTCCATCCCCATACTCTAACGATCAAATTCGGATAGTTTTCGGGATGCTTTTGTGCATCCAATAATGTTTTGCGGTTGATAGAATTCAATTGTAATTGATGTCCGCCCAAATTTATGAAGGCGCGCACCAATTGAGCCACCTTTTTTTCACCTTCGATATGTTGAAAAACAGTATCGTGTAGCTCCATGGTTAACGGCCCACCGTTTATAATTTTTCTCATATCGAATTTTGTGAAAGATGCGATTACCGAAAGAGGCCCATTCAGTTTTGTTGTTACGGCAGGTGAAAAGCTGCATCCGTAGGCTTCACCGGCATTTCTGCCATCTGCTGTGGCGGGACATTCTTTTGCTCTTCTGATATACTCCATAGCACTTCCTGTTCCGGTTCGCCAAAAGCCTCCGCGTTTGTTTGGTTTGCCATTGAGATAGCTTGAGAAGTATTCCATCAGATTGCTTGCAATTTCATCTACATAATCGTCATTATTTCCCATTTTTGGGCAGTTTAGAAGTGTGTTTTGCAAGGAAGATGAGCCTTTGAAATCGGAATCGAGAGCTACTAAAAGTTCGTTTTTTTCAAGTGTTTTGTTATCATAGATCAAAAGCTTGATTGCCGCAAGCGCATCAGCCGCATTTGCAATACCTGCTCCGTGACATCCAAAGCAATTATATTTAGCAACCCATTCGGTCAGGTCTTTTCCTTTCTCCAAGCATCCGTCAATTAAAAGC
>JAFTXB010000270.1 GCA_017461825.1 Clostridia bacterium | reverse complement strand
CTACATGGCAGGGCTTTCGATGTCGGCATTTGTTTCGGATTACGACCACAACGCGCCAAACGCCGAGCACCTTGAGAACACCCATTTAAAGCTGTATCAAACCATTCGCGAAAAAAATCCCGATATTCCCTACATCATGATCTCCAAGGTCGATTTTGATAAAGGAATGCGCGCCAATATCGGTCGGCGTGAGGTCATTCACGATACCTATCGCTACGCCATAGATCACGGCGATAAAAACGTCTACTTCATCGACGGTGAGCAGGTCTTTGCAGGTCCCTACCGCGACCTCTGTGTGGTGGATGGCACGCACCCAACCGACATCGGCTTTGCCCTGATGGCAGACGCGATCGGGGATATGCTGAAAAAAGCGTTTGTAAGAAAGCTGCTTGACTGATACTATTAGTGTATAGGGTTTAAAGTCATGACCACCAGCCGTGCTGGTGGCTTGCGATAGCCCCCTTGGGGCATTCCACCCGCTGAGCCTATAGGCTCGTCGAAAAATCCGCCACTTGCGGTAATTGCCCTACCACTATTGAAATAGTAAATATCTATAGCCGTTTTGATAGCATAATTTTATTACTTACAAAGGGGCGGGTTCCTCGCTTCGCTCGGATAAATAAACTGGGCAAAGCTAAAGCTTTTTGGAACCACCAGCACTGCTGGTGGTTTTCATGATACAATGAAACAGCCCACCGCGTGATCGCGGTGGGCTGTTTCGTTATGTTCCTTTAGTCCTCAACGGGCTCGGAATCTCCTACGATAAAGTCCTTGATGAGGTGATAGATCTCATTATCGGATTCGCAGAAAATCTGATCCCACTCAAATGTGTACATTGCACCGAGAAGCGATTTGCCGTTTACGGTAAAGTTGTCGCCATCGGTGAGAGCGATCTTGCCGGAATACTTGGTTGCGATTCCAACAAAGCGGTTGATGTCTGCCATTGTGTCAAGTCTGATTTTGTATCTCATGTTCTGATACTTCCTTTCCTATGTTATTTTTCAAATATTCCTTTTTCTATCCGCTTTTCGTCTTTTTTCGGTTTCCCGAAAACAACCGCCGCAAAAGCGGTGCCAAAAACGACGGTGCTTTCCAAACGTACATCTTCATGTAAATCCCCCCTTTAATTCTGCATTAACAGTATATGCAAGGGGGCTTTTTGCGTCACAATGAAACACTATTTTTTGTGTGACAGCTTACCTTCTCGCAAGCGTTGCATTGCCGCACGCAAAACGGTTTTATCGTTCTCGTGCGTCAGCGATTGCTCCGCCTGCTCCAGCGGCACCCACTCCACCTGAGCGATCTCACCCTGTCTCGGTTGGATATCGCTTTGCGTTGTTTCGGTGAGAAAATAGACCACCTCTTTGGAAACGCCCGGCATGGGATGATAGTGTACGGTCTTGCGAAAATCGGTGTCGATACGGATCTGCACCGCCGTCTCCTCAAAAACCTCACGCACAGCTGTCATATATTCGGTCTCGCCCGGCTCCATATGTCCTTTTGGAAAGGAGCGGTGTCCGCCTGCCTTATGTCGGATCATCAAAATATAAAGCTTTCCGTCATCTGCACGGCGCACAACCAGTGCACCGCAGGATTTCTCATGCTGCATCGAACGCGCTCCTTTCTTGTATCATTCTTTTTAGTCGGGTTGTACCTGCTCCATAATAAAGGCTTCCAGCACGTCTCCAACCTTGATATCGTTGAATTTTTCAAGACCGACACCGCACTCATAGCCGCTTGCGACCTCGCGCACGTCGTCCTTGAAGCGTTTGAGCGACGAGATCTTATCTTCAAAGATCACGATACCGTCACGAACCACGCGGATCTGCGACTGACGGGTGATCTTACCGTCTTGGATATAGCATCCCGCAATCGTACCGACATTGGGAACATGAATGGTTTGACGAACCTCGGCATGACCCAGCAGATTTTCGCGGAATTTGGGTGCCAGCATGCCCTTCATAGCCGCCTCGATCTCCTCGATACACTCGTAAATGACGCGGTAGGTACGCACGTCAACGTTCTGTCTCTCGGCGGAATCGAGCGCAGTCTTATCGGGACGGACGTTAAAGCCGACGATGATCGCATTGGATGCCGCGGCAAAGGTAACGTCACCCTCGGTGATACCGCCCGCAGCCGCGTGGATCACGCGCACCTTGACTTCCTCGTTGGAAAGCTTGAGCAGCGATGCCTTGACAGCCTCGACCGAGCCGTCCACGTCTGCCTTGACGATGATGTTGAGATCCTTGACACCGTCCGAGATCTGCGCGAACAGATCGTTGAGGTTTGCGCGCGCGTTGGCTTTGAAATTGTCTTCCTTTGCCCGATCGCGTCTCTGATCGGCAAGCGTTCTTGCCATTCTCTCGTCCTCTACAGCCTGGAACTCATCGCCTGCCGAGGGGACCTCGGAAAGACCCGTGATCTCAACAGGAACCGAAGGAGCGGCTTCTTTTACAGTTCTGCCGTTGTGGTCGGTCATTGAACGAACACGTCCGACAGCCGTTCCCGCAATGATAATATCTCCGTTATGCAGTGTACCGTTCTGAACCAGCACGGTTGCAACGGGGCCGCGTCCGCGATCGAGCTTTGCCTCGATCACAATACCCTTTGCGCGGCGGTTGGGGTTTGCCTTGAGCTCCTTAACGTCTGCAACCAAGAGCACGCTCTCGAGCAGATCGTCGATACCCTGACGGGTGAGTGCCGAAACGGGAACGCAGATGACATCTCCGCCCCATTCCTCGGGAACCAAACCGTATTTGGTGAGCTCCTGCTTGATGTTGTCGGGATTTGCCGTGGGCTTATCCATCTTATTGATCGCAACGACGATATCGATCCCTGCCGCCTTGGCGTGGTTGATCGCCTCGACCGTCTGGGGCATAACACCGTCATCAGCTGCGACAACGAGGATCGCTATATCGGTTGCCATGGCACCGCGCGCACGCATTGCGGCAAACGCCGCGTGTCCGGGGGTGTCAAGGAAGGTCATGTCTCTGCCGTCGACCTTTACGCGGTACGCACCGATGTGCTGGGTAATACCGCCTGCCTCGCCTGCGGTAACATTGGTGTGACGAATGGCATAAAGAATTGAGGTCTTACCGTGGTCAAAGTGACCCATAACGCAGACAACGGGAGCTCTTTCAAGCAACTGTTCCGCGGAATCCTCGGTCTCGTCGAAAAGCTTTTCCTCAATGCTGACTACAACTTCGGGAGTAGCGGCAATGCCAAATTCATCGGCAACAAGTGCCGCGGTGTCAAAATCGATCGTTTGGTTGATGGTTGCCATCATACCCATCATCATCAGCTTTTTGACGACCTCGCCTGCGGTAACGTGCAGTTTAGACGCAAGCTGACCGACGACGATCTCTTCGGGGAGCTCCACTGATGTGGGCTTATGCGTGACAACGGGCGTGGGAGCTGCCTGCTGACGGCGGTTTTTGCCGCCCTTATTTTTGCCTCCAAACGAATTGCTCTGCTGGTTTCCGCCCTTCTTCAGCTTCTGGTTTCCGCCCTGCAGGTTGCTGTCGCGATCGGAGACGAAATTATCAAGTCTTTCATCGTACTTGGAAAGATCGACCGTTGAGGTCTTGGTATCCACCACGCGGGGGCCCTTTCGGGTTCCGTCGGGGTTGAGATTGGTAGAGGCGCCTCTGACAATGGGCTGTGCCTTGAACTTTTCTCTCGGTGCGTTTTGGCTGAAATCGCCCTTATCACGGTCAAAGCGTCCTCTGTCGCCGCCTCGGTTGTTCTGCTGACCTCCGCGATTATTCTGCTGACCGTTACGCTGTTGTTGACCGCCTTGGGTTTTTCCCGCTCCAAAGCCGCCGCCAAAACCGCCCTGGGGCTTTCCTGCTCCAAAGCCGCCTTCTTTACGTACGCCCGCCTGCGGTGCGGATGCGTAAGGATTGGGACGGGTAACAACCGGCACACCGCGCTGTGCGGTGCCGTGATTTTCCGAAAGTCCGTTCTGCTGCGGACGGTACGGGTTGCCTGTATAGGGTTGACGAGCTGCCGGCTTTTTTACAGCGGGCACGGCAGTCTCTGTTTTTTGCACATCACCGTTCTGCGGACGGTTCTCTGCTTTTTGCTCACTCGGCTTTTCGACACTCGGAGCAGGCTGTGCTTCAACGTGCTCCTCCTTTGCGGCGGGCTTAGGCTCAGCCTTGGGCTCTACCTTAGGCTCTGCCTTGGGCTCTGCCTTGGAAGGCTTTGCGGGCTTCGGTGCGTCTTCTTTCTTTTCTTTCTTTTCTGCGGGAGCCGCTTTGACGGGTTCCTTGGGGGCTTCTGCCACCGTCTCGGGTGCTGCCTCCGCCTTGACCTCAGCAGGTGCCGCAGGCTTTTCTGCCTCTGCCTTTTTGGGCTCTTTTTCTTTTTTGACTTTAGAGGGAATATAGGTCACCCCATCGAGATAATCTCCGATATTGGAGATCTGATTTGCCCGTGTCAGATTGTCGAACAATACATCAAACTCCGCGGGCTCCAGTGCCTTTTGGGTCGTTTTTGCCTCAATACCGTTTTGCGTCAGGATCTCCACGAGCTCCTTGCTCTTCATTCCAAGATCCTTTGCAAGCTTGTTTAGTTTAAATTGTTGATTGATAGCTGCCATATTTCCTCCTACACCCAAGGGACCGCAGATCCCACAGGGCTTCTAAAAATGTTCCGACCGACCAACCGCAGATTTGGAATCGGTCATAAAATTGTTTCCTCTTCCATTGTGCCGCGCACAAGACGGCACAAATTTTCGTCGCTCACCGCAACCGCGGCAAGCTTTCCGCTTTTTCCCAGCGCACGCGCCAACATTTCACCGTCACAGTCCAAAATAACGGTTTCCACCGCATAAAACGCGCAACGGTCACGCAATCGCTTTGCTGTATTCTCCGAATTGTCGGCGGCGCACAGCACCAAAAGCGGTTTTTGTTTTGATCTCAGTGCCTCGCAGATCATCGGTGTGCCGAAAATCAGCTTTCTCGCTCTGGCGCACAGCCCCAAAGCGTTCAGGGTTTTTGCCATGTCACGGCTCCGCATATGCTAAAAGCTCGCTTTCCATTGCATCCCAAACCGCATCGGGAATGGCACAGTCGAGCGTATGCTCGATCCGTTTGGATTTTCTTACTCGGCGCAGGCACTTGATATCGTGACAAAGGTATGCGCCACGTCCGTTCTTTTTGCCCGTAAAGTCGAGAAATATCTCGCCCTCGGGGCTTCTCACCACGCGCAAAAGCTCGGACTTTGGCTTATGCTCGTTACATCCCATGCATTGCCGCATCGGGATCTTTTTGATCTTCTTATCCATTTTGCGCAATGACCGATCAATCGGCCTTGATGTCGATCTTATGTCCGGTCAGTCTTGCCGCCAAACGCGCGTTCTGTCCCTCTTTACCAATGGCGAGAGAGAGCTGATCGTTAGCGACCTGAACACGGCATGCCTTTTCCGCCGTCATGGTAACCGAAATGACCTCGGCGGGAGCAAGCGCCGCCGCAATGTATTCCTCGGTCTTTTCGCTATACTTTACAATATCGACCTTTTCTCCGCGCAACTCTTCGATGATCGCGGCAATACGCACACCGTGGTTACCAATACAAGCGCCTACGGGATCGACATCGGGATCACGCGACCAAACCGAGATCTTGGTACGCGAGCCTGCCTCACGGGCAACGCCCTTTACCATAACGATGCCGTCGGCAATTTCGGGGATCTCGAGCTCAAACATACGGCGGACAAGACCTGCGTGCGAACGGGAAAGCGTGACAACGGGACCGCGCGACTCCTTGTTGACCTCCATGACGAACACCTTGATCTTGTCTCCGACGGAAAAGGTCTCACCGGGGATCTGCTCGGATTTGAGCAGAACAGCGCGGCTGGTGTCGGTTTCAAGCACCACATTGCCGTTTTCGGAATCGACCTTGGAAACGGTTGCGGTAATGATCTCCTCGTGCTTGGTTTCATATGCCTCCTGCATCACGCGGCGTTCGCCCTCGCGAATGCCCTGAATGATCACAGACTTTGCGGCAGCGGCACTCAGGCGACGGAAGTTTTTGGTTTTGACCTCAGTTTCCATGATCATGCCGACCTTATACTTCTTGGCAACCTTCTTTGCGTCCTCCAAGGAGATCTGCGTTTCGGGATTCTCCACTTCCTCCACGACCTCTTTTTGCTGATAGACGCGGACATCCTTTTTTGCGGGATCGATGAGAATACGCACATTGGTATTGTTGCCGTATTCCTTTTTATAAGCCGAGACCAATGCCGCCTCGATCTTTTCAATCATGTAATCCGCGGGAATGCCCTTTTCCTTTTCCAAAAGGTCCAGCGCCGTGAAAAACTCTGTGTTCATTTCCTATAAATCCTTTCTGACTTTATCTGCAATCAAATACTGTAATTTATATTTTTTAGTTATCCGAATCAAAATCGTAATGGGTTTTGAGAGATGCCACCGAGGCACGCGGGAATCTGCGTACGCCGTCGGCACATTCTATCACAACATTGCCGTCGCCGTCCAACCCCTCAAGAACCCCGAGAAAGCTCTTGGCACCGTCCACGGGAGCATACAAACGAACTTCAACATCCCATCCCTCGCAGGCGTTGATCTGCATATCGCTTTTCAGATCGCGCTCGATCCCGGGAGAAGAGATCTCCAAATGATACGCACCCTCAATGGGGTCTGCCTCATCGAGCAACGGATCAATTGCGCGGTGCATTTTTTCGCAATCCTCAATATTGATCCCTTCCTCGCTGTCAATGGTGATGCGCAGATACATTTCCGCGCCCTCTTTTACATACTCTACATCCCAAAGGAAGTAGCCAAGCTGTTCGGCGAGCGGCTCCGCGATCGTTTTGACCGCGCCCACAACGCCTCCGTTGCCCTTTTTCATCGTCTACCTCTGTTTCAAAAATTAAGAGCGGGTCTGATCGAAACCCACTCTCCACTCTACGTTATACTTCTACCATATCATAGTATATCACACTTTTTGCAACTTTGCAACCCTTTTTATTAATTTTTTTTAATTTTTTTCGATATTTCATCCAAAAAGGTCTTGTTTTTCCTATTCTTGTCGCTATTTTGCGTCATTTTATCCAAAAAAGTGCGAATTTACAAAATTTCATTGAATCGGAAATACATTTATGATAAAATAAAAAGGATTACATTAGCCGATTGTAAAAGTCAAAAAAGGAACAAAGATGAAAGCCCCCAAAAAGTCACCTCAGCACCTTCCACGTGTCATCCTGAGCGAAGCGAACCCTTTACGTGTCATCCTGAGCGGAGTTCCGCCGATCAAACGGTGTGGGTATTCACTATGCAAAGTTGCGTAACGGAGTCGAAGTTTTGCGAAATGGAGCCTGCGGAATTAAGCAAAACCGATGAATGGAGCCTGCGGAATGACGACGGGATCTACGAACGGTTATCGCAAGCCTTTCCCCTATTTCGAGTAACATTCTGCGAGAATGAAAGGGAT
>JAFTXB010000269.1 GCA_017461825.1 Clostridia bacterium | reverse complement strand
CGGAAATGTCTGTAGACTTCCTGCAAACATTTCCGTAACAATGTGTAAATGTACTTTTGAAGCACCTTCTTAATACAGTATCCCGGGCTTTGATTCCTTGATCGCCTTGGGTTGTTCAAGCTCCAATCCCTCGAGTAACCAACGAATCTCCTGCTCGGTGAGCAGTCGGGCTTCCATCTCATTCCTTGGCCAACGGAACACACCGCTGTCCAGACGTTTATACAACAATAGAAATCCGTCACCTTCCCACAATAGCCCCTTGATACGGTCTCTGCGCCTGCCGCAGAACAGATACAGACTTTTATTGAACGGATCCAAGGATAGCATACCCTGAACGACTGCGGCAAGTCCCTCGATGCCTTTCCGCAGGTCACTGTAGCCTGTAACGAGATAGACAGTGGTGGTAAGCGTCAGTTCCTTCAGCATGACCGAAGCACCTCAAGAACCGTTCTTAAGTGATCTGCCGTAACCGTCCCCGAAAAGGAGACACGGATCTCACCGCATTGGATCTCCACATTGCTTTCCGACGGAATCCGCTCGACGGTTCGGATGGGAACGATCTGTTGAGAAGAGACCACAGAACCTTTATGTTCCTGTGGCATCTGTCTTGTGACACGGCACAGATGTTCGCGAACACGCCTCAAACGGTAATAGTAGGTTGATCTTTTGATTCCTGCTTTTTCACACCATTCGTCCACACAGAGCCCTTCCTGCCGTTGCTGTTCCAGATCCTTTGCCCATTCGGATAACTGTACCTCTTGCTTGACTTTTTCGATCGCTTGACTGACTTCTTTCATGTTCTTTCCTCCGGTATCTTTTCTTCTCTTCAATATACTCTAATTGGAGTTGATTGAATTACAACCGAGTGCAACTGCATAATTTTGACTTCAATCTACCTCAGTTGCAGTTCGTTGTACTTTATTATACCGGTTTCTTTCCTCGTAGGGTAGGTGCTCTTTTATTTGGGGGTTACGGCGTGTGCCGTTTTTTAGAGTGATATGTTTTAAATAAATAGATTAACGGTTGCCATAATGAGAAAGATCACGGCACAAGCCGCGGCGGCAGGAGAAAAGAGCGCTGTACCGAGTTTTTTCGGATATTCCTTCAGCACGATCGGTTGTGTGTAGGACGAATCTGCTCCTTCAATTGCATAGCGGTGGTAGATCTTTCGTGCTTCTCCGGCGGCAAATGCCGAAAAAAGAAGAAAGAGCGTCACGAGACAAAAAACAAAGATCTTGTTGTTTCCTGCATTGACATAGAATGCCGAAAGATAGGGTTGCCCGAACAGACAAAACAGATTATACAGCACATGCAAGAGAAAGACGGCAAAAAACGATCGCGTGGTATAAAGTGAGGCGGCAAGGAGCGCACCGAGAAAGAGATAGGTGGGGAAGAGCGGAAAAGAAAAATGCAACATTGCGAAAAAGAGAGCGCTTGCGGTAATCGCTATGGGGGCACCAAAGCGTTCGTATTCTGCGCACAGGATCGAGCGGTAGACCATCTCCTCGCAAAAGGCAGGCAAAATACAATAGGCGAGGATCACATATACGGTTTCAAAGGCATTTCCGTTGATTCGCGCCACAAAGGTGTCGTATAGGGTAAAATTGCCGATCAAGGATGAGATGCCGCCTGTCAGAATGCAAAGCAGAAGACCTCCTGTGATCATCACGACAAGCATGCAGGCAGTAAACCAAATGTGTCTGCGATGGATCGGACGGATGCGGATCCGCTTTGCAAAGCTGTCACCGCGCAGTTTTCCGTAGATCACGGCTGGGATGATAAAGATCATGATCTGCAATAGGATCACAACAATGTATTCGTTGTTGCGATTGGTGAGATGCGTGTCGATCAATCGCGATAGAAGCAACAAAAGAAAGGTACAAGCCACCAATACGGGCGGTGCATGCAGCCCCCATGGCGGCATTTTGCGTTTGACGGTTTTTTTAGCGGTCGGTTCTTCCTTTTTCGCAACTACGGCAGGTTGAGCGGAACCGCAGGTGTAGCGTTGCGCTTCGGTAAATAACAGACCGACAGATCTGTCATGTTCCTCTGTGGGAATGTCATCCGACAAAAGGTTTTCATAAACCGCCCCTGCGGTGATGCCCTTAAAATCGGCAAGGAATCGGTCGTAATATCCCTTTCCGTAGCCGAGACGTTTGCCGCTCTTGTCAAAGGTCAGCCCCGGCAGGATGCACAGCGTATGCTCGTCGAGTTGACAAAGCGGTGCGTTTTGGGCAGGCTCGGGGATACGGTATGCTCCCATGACCAAGCGCGCGTCGGGCTCCAATATATAAAACTGCATGGTATTGGAGGCGGTGTCACAGCGCGGAAAGGCAACTGTTTTTCCGATCTTGCGCGAGAGGCGTACCAAGGGTAACAGATCGATCTCGGAGCCGTACGGCGCGTAGAGCAGGACGGCTGAGGCATCCCGAAACTCACGGGATGCGGCGATCCGTTCCACGATTGCGCGATCCATCCGCTTTTTTTCCTCGGGAGAAATAGAATTCCGCTTTTCTTTCAGTTGAGCTCGAAGCTCTTGCTTTTCCATGTCAGTCAGCCAGTACCGCGCGGCGAAGCTCGTCGGCGGCATCCTGCCCCTTGAGAATTGCTACAAGAGCAAGACCAAATTCAAGTGCCACACCCATGCCCGCAGCGGTGATGACCTTGCCATCGGTTACCACGCGTGTGTCGGCAAGCGTTGCGCCGTCAAGATATTCCTCAAAGCCGGGGAAGCAGATCGCGCGTTTGCCACGGAGGTATCCGCGCTTGCCAAGCACCATGGGCGCGGCGCAGATAGCGGCGAGATAGCCCCCGTTTGATGCGGCGGCACGCAAAGCGCTGTCCACCACGCGCGACGTGTCAAGATTTTTTGAGCCGGGCATACCTCCCGGGAGAATGACCATTTCGGGTTTTGCGTCGCGGTACATCGTGTCGGGCATGTCCGCCTGAACGGCAATGCCGTGCGCACCGACGATCATGTCAGCGCCTCCAACGCCAACGGTCGTGACCGCAAGCCCCCCGCGGCGCAAAAGATCCAGCGGACAAAGCGCCTCGATTTCTTCAAATCCGTTTGCTAAAAAAAGATAGATCATAGATAAATCCTTTCCGGTTTCCGATTGAATGTATTTTATAAAATATCTGTGAAATCAATGATTGTTTTTTGATAAAAAACGTTGAGCAGCCGTCATTAACTCCTCAGTTGTATAGCTGTTAAATAGTTGTTTTTCTGTGTTTTCGATTTGATTGATGATATGTTGATCGCATATTTCATCTTGTTGAACAAATGAAGAGTTGCTTTTTAAAATGTCATATAGGCCTTGTAATATGGCTGCCGTTTCTACCAAACCGATTTTCTTTAATGCATTCGCAATATCGCGCAAGGATCTTAAGTTGTTTTCAACCAACCATCCGCACAAGCTATCTCCTTCTATAACAGCGAGAGACGTGACGGCAAGATATATTGTTTTCATATATGAGGGAATCGTTTTTTGGCTTTTTCCGTGATTGTTAATGGATACATAAGCAACAACCCCGTCGACATCGCGAACCAATTCATGTGATAATATTTTTTCAAGCGACGATCGCAAACCTTGATCTTCGCTTTCGTTGGATTGTAATGCTTGAAAAAATAGGCGTTCATAAGCCCTTCGAGCATCATGTGTTTCCATAAAGCTTTGGCCTTTATTGGAGAAAGCGAGTTTAATTTTTTGCTCCAGTAATTTAATGTTGGTTTCCGGCTCAATATTGAGGTAATATCTGATTCGAAACACCCAAATATCGAAACTGTTTTTGTGCCATATTTGAGCACACTCCATTTTTGACTTATATTGATCAGTTTCAAGCAACGTGACCTTATCATGAAGCAATTCCAAGGATTCTTTCGAAAAGGAAAGGGGATCCGATTGATACAGTTTTTCAGCTTTTTTGTATAATTCCAATCGAGTTGCTGGTTGTTCGGTCTCAGATATAAACTGCATTTTGAATGCATATTCAAGAATTAAATCAACTATTTTACAAAGCATAATAAAACCTCTTTTGCTTTTTTATGTGTTTGAAAAATCAGGTTGAAGTTCTGTTCCTTTTACCATTTTTTCTATATTTGATAACTCGTATGCCATTTTTGATCAAAGAGGCAAGACCGACAGTAGCTAAAATATAGAATAAAATACCGAGAATTGAAAATGCAATCGTTTCCGATTTTATATTTTTTTTTGCATCTTCAAAAGGAAGAATGATGTTGTTGCCTTGTTTAATTTCCAAAATTGTATCGGATTTTGGATGAATGAGCATGTTTACCGTTGCACCGTCGGGCAGAGATTCCAAGTCATTCAATACATTATTTCCAACACACGCACCATCTATATAAAGGGGGGCATAGTCATGGAAAAAGAGTTTAATGTCTGTTATACTGAGGTTTTTTCCATAAAAAATTTTATATGAAGCAAAATGTGCAGATATTTCAGTTGCATCTTCTCTTTCAATCGGATTTTTTCCATAATTCATACCGAATGTAAAAAGTGTCCCGATCAATAATCCGACAATAATAAAAACTACCGATACACTAAAAGGGAGGGGGCTTTCTTTTTTTTCTGTTTTTTCACAACTAATTCCTTTTATTACTTACATGACTTTTGGTACATATACTTCTGTATAAGTATCAGCTTGATTATTTTTAGTAGCGTATTTCATCGAGAATTTGATTTCGATTGGAAACATGCTTGATAAATTCTTCATAGTTCAGTGTTGCCACAGTCATCATAAAGGCATCGATCAGGCAGATGTGCGCCACGCGGGCGGAAACCGCTTCTACCGGGTAGTTTTCCTCGTCGGCAAACACACACACCGCGTAGTCGCTTTCTTTTGCCAGCGGGCTCCCTGAAAAGCTTGTAATGGCGACCGTGGTGGCACCGGCATCCTTTGCATGCCGCATCGCATCTACAACCGCGCGCGTTCTTCCGCTATGGGAAACGGCAAGCATTACGTCGCCCTTTTTCATATTGACTGCCGTAACGTTCATAAAAAGGATATCGGTGCACGCGGTTGCGCGCAGTCCCATTTGCGTAAAGCGGTATTGCGCATCTATTGCGATGACCGATGAGGTGCCGATTCCAAAAATAAAAATGCGATCCGCATTGGCAAGCAGGCGCGAAATGGTTTCCACCTGTGAAAAGTCGATCATTCGTAACGTATCTTCTAAGGTGCGGATGCCCGAACCGAACACCTTTTGAAAAATTTCCTTTGGGCTGTCATCGGCAGAAAAAGCGGGGAGTTGCAGGGATGTGCTTTCTTGTTTGGCACCCAGCTCCCGAGCCAAAGAGATCTTGAATTCCGAAAAGCCGTCAAAGCCCATCGTTTTGCAAAACCGAATGACAGCCGATGGCACCGTTGTGCAGGTGTCCGCCAGCTCCTTTACCGTCATGCGTGTCACCTCTTGGGGGGATTGCAATACATAGGTGGCAAGCTTTTGTTCTGTTTCGGTCAATTCCTTGTATTTGTTGTGTATTTGAAGTGTGACCATCGTGTTTCTCCCGCCAATTTATTGCTCTGTGATAATCAATTAAATTATATCTTTTTTTTAGGGGTTTGTCAATAAGAAACCTCTATTTTTGACGATTTAATTTAATAATACGGGAATCTCTTTTTCTTGATTGGAATTTTGTTCCGAATATATTTATGATTATTGGAATATTTTTTCAAAAATCGCTTGACAATCCGATAAGGCGGTGCTATAATATAGGGCGAAAAATCTGTGTGAGAGGTGTCATTACACTATGAAAAACAAGGTTATTTTGATCTGTATTGACGGTATGCGTCCCGACGGGGCGCTACAGAGCAATTTTGCAACGGTGCAGGAATTGATGAAGCGCGGCAGCTATGCTATGGATGCGCAAACGGTGTACCCATCGGTTACCCTTCCGTGTCATATGTCGATGTTTCACAGTGTGCCGCCCACAAGGCATGGCGTTACAACAAACACCTATGTTCCCCCCGTGCGTCCGATCAGCGGTCTGTTTGAGCAGATCCGCCTATTGGGAGGCAGCAGTGCCATGTTTTACGGTTGGGAGCCTTTGCGCGACATCGCAAGACCCAAATCACTGGATCATGCTTATTATGTTCATTCCTATTACAAGGAGCACACCGATCGGGTTTTGACCGAGCATGCATTGACTTACATCAACGCCGAGCGTCCCGATTTTGCATTCCTTTATATGGTGGAGACCGACCAAAAAGGCGGTCATGACAACGGTTGGATGACCGAGCCTTATTTTGACCGCGTTTCCCGCGCGCTTGAAAACGCAAAAGAGGTCATCGAACGCTTTGGAGACGAATACACGGTTATCATCACAGCCGACCATGGCGGACACGAACGCAGTCACGGCTCCGATCTGCCCGAGGATATGACCATTCCCATGTTTTTCATCGGTAAGCAATTTACTCCCGGGAAATGCCTGAAAAACGTTTCCATGCTTGATCTTGCTCCCACGGTCGCCGCTATCATGCAGATCCCTGCGGCTCCCGAATGGGAGGGCAGGTCGCTTTTAGAGGAGTGATTCCATGGGCATCTTTTCGGCGACGATGCAGCAGATGCTGTTTTTGTTTACCATTATTGTAATTGGCTTTGTGCTTGCCAAATGCAATATTTTGCCCAAGAACGCGGCAGGCGTGCTTGCCAAGCTCGAAAACACCGTGTTTATTCCCGCGCTTGTTATGGGCACGTTTATTCAGAACTTCACCGTTGAGCGTTTGGGGGCTACGTGGAAGCTCTTTCTTGCCAGTTTTGCGTTGATGGTTGTTGTTTTACCGCTTGCGATCTTTATCCCAAAGCTTTTGTCAAAGGATGATTTTGTTCGAAAGATCTATACGTACGGGTTGGCGTTTTCCAATTTTGGCTTTATGGGAAATTCGGTGGTTGCCGCTATTTTTCCCGATCTGTTTTGGAAATATCTCATCTTTACACTTCCGCTGTGGATCTTGATCTACCTATGGGGCGTACCGGTTTTATTGATGCCGGGCGGGGAAAAGGGACAGCCCTTAAAGGAGCGCGCCAAGGCGTTTCTCAACCCTATGTTTATCGGAATGCTTGTCGGAATGCTGATAGGTCTTTTAAAGATTCCGCTTCCCGACAGTATCACAAATGTTGTCACCACGCTCGGCAACTGCATGTCGCCTGTGGCAATGCTGCTCACGGGTATTACGGTTGCGGGGATCAAATTCCGCGAGACCTTTGCAAATGTCAGCATTTATGCCGTCTCGCTGATACGGTTGCTTGCCATTCCTTTGGTGTTTATCGGCGTTTTTGCGCTTTTGCCGCTGCCCGAGGATTTTGTGGTTTGCGCGGTTTGCTCGCTTGCAATGCCGTTGGGGCTCAATACCATCGTCATTCCCAGCGCATACGGAAAGGATCCTTCGGTTGCTTCGGGCATGGCACTTATCTCACATCTTCTTTCCTGCGCAACCATTCCTTTTGTTTTTTTGCTACTGACTTATATAATTTGAAAAAATTGGAAAAAGTGAACCGTCTCAAATTTCAAGCATTTGAGACGGTCTTTTTTATGTTACTTCGGTTTCTTTCGGGATCCTTGCAAAATCCTTGGGGGTAATTCCATATTTGAGACGGAACATCGTGGAAAACTGCGCGGCGTTCGAAAAGCCGCAGGTATAAGCGATCTGTGTACAGTTCTGTTCGTTTGACTCAAGAAGCGTTTTTGCTTTTTCAAGACGCAAATCGATCAGATAGCTTTTTGGAGAGACACCGTATTCTTTTTTAAAGCTGTACCGAAAGGAGTCAAAGGTATATCCGCAGCTTTTTGCAAGATCGATAAAATTGATCTTCCAGCTATAGTTTTCGTCAATAAAACGCTTTGCGTAGCGCAATCCGTTGGTTTGTACGGGATTTGGAGACTGCAAACGGTTGAGATAAACCGTAAGCTCGCGGATCAGGATATCCACCATTTGCTTGGAATCGGAAAATTTATTTTTTGCCTCGGTGTGGATCCTGCTCACCAGATGTTTGATATTTTGATACGGATCGTCATTAAAGATCCCGCCGGCAATTTTTAAATTTTCCGCTTCAAATCCGATAAAAGTAAGGTGTCCGCCTTGAAAATGTGTTTCGTTATGAGGGACTTGGGGCGGTAGAATAGCAAATGTATTTTCACGAAAATGATATTCTATGCCGCCTATGTCTGTTTTTCCGGCACAGCTTTTATAGTAAACGATTTCCCAACAGCTATGCGTATGGATATTGATGCTTTCGTCCTTTTTTCTGTCTGTAGAGTAATAAAAGCAGAGATGGTTCATGATGGGTCCTTTCTGCGAATTTTTATATTATATGGTTTTATTATATCATAGTTGACTTTAAAAATCAATAGATGTTTGGCAACTTTATATAAAACGTTTTTTCAAAACATATAAGAAAAATATCAAAAAGTGAATGAATGAGACAATGCTTTTTGCTATAATAGAGACGATTCAAATAGATTTATGTAATCTCACAAGGAGTATCTCTATGAACAATAAGGAAACGACCCCATTTTTGTCAGTTCCATCTGTGCCAAATGGCAAGGTGGATGTAGTAATCGATACCGATGCTTACAATGAGATCGATGATCAATTTGCTCTTGCTTATCTTTTGCGATCGGATGAAAAACTCAACTGCAATGCGATCTATGCAGCTCCCTTCAAAAACAGTTTGGCGGCTACACCTGCCGAGGGAATGGAGAAGAGCTATCATGAGATTTTGAAAATTCTCGATCTTTGCGGAAAATCCGAGCTTGCGGGCAATACCTATCGAGGTGCCACGTGCTATCTTCCCGATGAAGAATCGCCGATTCTGTCGGATGCGGTTCGCGATCTCATTATGCGAGCAAATGCTCGTATGAGCGACGATCCTTTATACGTGGTTTCAATCGGTGCTATTACCAATGTAGCTTCCGCGATTCTTGCCGACCCCACTATTATCAAAAAGATCGTGGTTGTGTGGTTGGGGGGACACGCGCTGAATTGGACACATAATAGGGAGTTTAATCTCATGCAAGATGTTGCAGCCGCAAGAGTTGTGATGGGGAGCGGTGTTCCCATGGTGCTTCTTCCGTGCAACGGTGTTGTTTCATCTTTTGCCGTCAGCGTTCCCGAACTTGAATTTTGGCTTCGGGATTCCAACCCACTTTGCGATTATCTCATTCGTATTCTTTCAGATATGGAGAAGCGATGCTCGGGTGGGACGGTATGGTCAAAACCGATCTGGGATGTCACCGCAGTGGCATGGCTTTTAAACGATAACCAAAGATTTATGATGGAACAGACCATTCCCGCGCCGATTCCGGAGTACGATCATTATTATGCGTTTTCGGAGGATCGGCATCCAATTAAATACATTTGGTACATACACCGAAACGAGTTGCTTGCCGATCTGTTCAATAAATTGAAAAAGAATCTGTAAAGGAAGAAAAACGATGAAAAGAGCGTTGTGTTTATTGCTTATCTGGAGCATGCTTGCTTTGATATTGGTCGGGTGCTCCAAAAGCGACCCACCGGATCATACCGAAGAAACCGCACCAAATGAAGAGACCACAACATCTGCGTTTGACGAGTGGGGGAGACCTTACGTAGGGGACGGTGTTCCGAGGACATTTGATTTTGGGAATGAAGAGATCACCTTTTTGCTCCGAGAGGGTGAGAACTTCCGTTATGAATGGGTCATGGAAGAGGTCAATGATGCGGTTGACGAGGCAGTGTTTGACAGAAACGCGTATGTCAGTGAGCAGCTTGGGGTCGTATTCAATTATGAATATCTGCCCTGCAATGAATCGGGCGCATCAGGTACAGCGGTGTTTGATGCGGCGATCATCAACGACCGTTCTGCCGATCTGGGGAACTATGATTTTGTAAGCCATTTTGCGGGTTTTGGCGCATCGGTTGCGCTCATGGAATGTTACGTCAATCTGCTGGATACCGAAAAGCTGCCGTATCTTGATCTTTCAAAGCCGTGGTGGAATGAAAACCATCAAAAGGCATGTACGATAAACGGGCAGCTGTATTTTGCGGTGGGGAGCTTGAACCTATCATTGCTTGACCGTCTCAATGTCATTTATTATAATATGACACTTGCCGAAGCATACGGTTTGCCGAATATGTATGAGCTGGTGCTCAATGGGGAGTGGACGTATGAAAAGCTGTATGAATATGCGTGTACTTATTATGAGGACCGCGACAACGATCAAAAGAAGAGCAACGCGGATTTTTACGCCGTTGGCGGTCCGATGTGGACAAATTCCTATGATCAGTATATTCAGGGCTTTAAGCAAAGCATCGTTACGGAAAATGAGGACGGAACTCACATCGTACGGGATGAGGGGCTTGATATTTGGGAAAGTGCCACCGACAAGATCTATGCGCTGTTTAACGCGGAAGGCTCCTTTTTGAATATGGAGGGTATTATCAGCGAAAGCGAGGACAAGATCGTTGAAATGTTTGCCAACCGTCAGCTTTTGTTTGCGCATCAGGTTGTCAGCCACAATTTCACGCATAATGCGCTCTATCGCGATATGGAGGATGATTTTGGTATCCTGCCCACCCCGAAATACGATGCGGAGCAGCAGGAATACGGGAGCAATGTGGGCGATTGCTACAACATTGTGTCAATTCCCTCCTATTCAAAAGTCGACGGTAAGATGTTGAGCGCTGTGATGGAGCTTTTATATGCTGAAAGCTATCGGGACGTTTATCCGTATTATTTCGAACGTGTTATGAAAACACGATATGTCAAGACCGAGGATTCCTCCATGGTTTTTGATCTCATTCTGGCACAGGCGGATTTTGATTTTGGACAGATCTACGCTGTGGCACTGGATGACATGATCCAAAAGCTGTGGCGTGAGCCTTGCTACTACGATAATATTTCGATCCCGAGATTGCTTTTGAGCTATAAAAACGGTTTGAACAAGAAGCTTGAGAGCTTGGATAAATGGTTTGGTATTTTGAATTGATAACAGATTGTGATTCCGACGCATCTTTCTATCCGATAATAATACAAATCCCTAATTAAAATATTGAACATTTTAATTGACCGGCAAAACAAATGCCTTGTTTTACCGCAAACAGAAATCAAAATTTCTATTTGGGATTCGTATAAGAGGGGCGGTATCAAAGATGCATTGGATTTCAAAATAAAAAAAGAAAAGAGAGGATATTCGATGAAAAGATTTATGATTTTACTGACGGTCTTCGGAATTCTTTTGACCCTGCTTGCGGGTTGCGGCAAGGATACGGATGACGGAGAGGTCACCACAGAAGAGGTGGTTGAAACCGAGGGCGAAACATCGGAATACGACGAATGGGGACGTCTCCATGTCGATGACGGTGTTTCGAGAGAGCTGGATTTTGGAAACACCGAAATTTCGCTTTTGCTGCGTGCGGGAGACCAGTACTACTACGAGTGGTACAACGATAAAATGGAGGATGCGGTTGATGAAGCGGTGTTTGAGCGAAACGCTTATGTCAGCGAGCAGCTTGGCGTTGTGTTCAATTACTATCATCTGCCTTGTAACGAGTCGGGAAAGGATCTGAACACCGAGCAATTCAATTCCGCAATTATCAACGACCGCTCCGCCGATCTCGGCACCTATGACATTGTAAGCCATTTTGCCTCTTACGGTGCCGTTGCGTCGCTGATGGATTGCTACGTGAACCTGCTCGATGAGGAAAAACTGCCGTATCTCGATTTCGACAAGCCGTGGTGGAATGCAAAGCACCGCGAGGCGGCAACGGTCAACGATCAGCTTTATTTTGCTGTGGGTCACCTCAACCTTTCCTTCCTTGACCGTCTCAACGTCATTTATTTCAACATTGCGTTGGCAGAGGCTTACGGCTTGCCCAATATGTATGAGCTGGTGCTCAATGGGGAATGGACATACGAAAAGCTGTATGAATATGCCAATACCTATTACGAGGACCGTGACAACAGCATGAACAAGAATGAGAATGATTTTTATGCGGTTGCCGGTGTGACATGGACGCAAGGCTACGATTGCTATCTCCAGGGCTTTGAGCAGTACCTTGTACAAACTAACGATGACGGAACGCATACCCTGCGCGAATCGAGCACCGATATCTGGGATGATGCCACCGATAAGATCTATGCGCTGTTCAATGCGGAAGGCTCTTATCTCAATTCCAATTCGGGCGTGATCGTGGATATGTTTGCCAACAATCAGATCTTGTTTGCGCATCAGGTCGTTAGCCACAACTTCCGTCACAATGCGGTCTATCGCGATATGGAGGACGAGTTTGGAATTCTTCCGATCCCGAAGTATGACGATAACCAAAAGGAATACGGCAGCAACGTGGGCGACTGCTACAATATCCAATCTATCCCATCGTATTCGAGCATGAACGGAGAAATGTTGAGCGCTGTGCTGGAATTGATGTATGCCGAAAGCTACCGCGATATCTATCCCTACTATTTCGAGCGTATTCTCAAGACCCGTTACGTCAACACTGAGGATTCGAGCAAGGTATTTGACTTGATCCTCGAGCGCGCAAAATTCGACTACGGTCAGATCTACGCTATGACCATTGGAGACATCGTGCAAAAGATGTGGCGTGAGCCCAGCTACTATGCGTCTTATTCGGTTCCCCGTCTCCTTTTGACCTACAAGACCGGCTTTAACAAAGAGCTCCAAAAGTTGGATGAATGGTTTGGAGTGATCGGGTGATGAAAAACAGAGCGCGTTTCAACCTCAAACGGTTGGTTTGCTGTTTGGCTTTGTTTGCAGTGCTGATTGCGTGTGTTTCCTGCGATAACGGCAAGGAGAACATCACCGAGCCCGAGGACACAACGGCAGCGGCACCCGCCGCCGATCTCCTGCTTGCGGGGGATGGCTCGGCGGCGCGGGTAGTCGTTCCCGCCAATTGCTCGGAGGACGTTCAAAAGCTTGCCGAAAACGTTGCAAAACGCATCCAAAAGAACAGCGGCATCGAGTGCGAAGTGGCGGACGATTGGCTGATGGAGAATCAAAACCATGACCCCTCTGTGGTGGAGATCCTCATTGGAGATACCAATTACCCCGAAACGGCGCAGGCAAAGGAGCAGATCGAATATAACGAGTACGGCATCATTGCCGTGGGCAATAAGCTGGCGGTTGTCAGCTATATGCAGGATAAGCTCACCCGCGCCGTGAACGATCTGCTTGCCATTCTCAATGAGCAGACCGACAGCGGGAAGCGGATCAGCGTAAAAGGGAATTACCGTGAGATCGTAACGCTTGTTTCCGAGGCATCCGGTTTCCCGAAATACAGCGGTAGCAGTAAGCCCGAAATTAATCTTTTTGAGGTGTCAAAGGGCGCGTACGAGTTGTTTTTCTCGGAATTCGGTAACGACGATTACGAGACCTATACCGCCGACGTTCAGGCGGCGGGCTACGAGGCGTGCCAAACAAACACGATCGACCGAAATGTGTACACCGTATACCAAAAGGGTGAAAAATATCTGCATTGTTACTGGACCCCCACCAAAAAACAGCTGCGTGTCATTATGGAGAGCAGTAAAAACACCGCTTTGCCCACAACAGCGGCGGAGAATCAGTATCAAAAGGGAATAACAAGCACGCTGTTTACCTCTTTGGGATTAAACTACGAACAAGGGATCATGGCGGGCATGTCGTATCTGATGCGCTTGGAGGACGGTAGCTTTATCGTCATCGACGGCGGATATGAGGTTGCCACCAATTATGATCTGCTTTATTCGGCTTTGCGCGAGCAGGCGCCAAACGGCAAGATCGTGATTGCGGCGTGGATCTTTACCCACGGGCACCACGACCACCTCGGCGCGTTTCTCGGGTTTACCGAAAAATATGCGAATCGAGTTACGGTTGAGCAGTTTATTTACAACATTCCCGTTAGCAGTGTGATCGCAACGCCGGGTGAGTATGCCGAGGGCTCGGCGCGCTGGACAAAAGCCGAAAACGCCATGGCAAAAAGCTATCCCAATTCCAAGCACGTCCATGCGCATGCGGGGCAGGTGCACTATATTCGAAACGCCAAGCTGACAGTGCTTTACACCCACGAACTGCAGGCACCCACGCCGCTTGCCGATTACAACGATACAAGCATCGTGCTCACCATTGAGGCGGAGGGCGTTAAGACCTTCATCAATGCCGATGCCACCACCGCAATGGGCAGGCTGTTGCCGCTTTACTACAGCGACGCAACCTTTAAGTCCGACATTATGCACGTGGCGCATCACGGCGTGGAGGACAACGCCTATCAACTGCATACAAAAATCAAACCTACTTACGTTATTTGGCCGCTCAGCACGGGAGATCTTTCGCGCCCCGAGCCGGGAGTAGACGATTTTGATTTTATTCAATGCATCAGCCCCACATGGCGCGGCGGAATGAACTCATATTTCTTTACAAACGGCAAGCTGAAGGACAATGTTTACATTGCCAACGATGACGTGGACGTTTTCACGCTGTCGGGCGGAAAAGTGACGGTCAAATCCTATGAAAACATTGCCGAATATCTTTCCAAAAACAGCGATTGACGGAGGTTTTTATGAAGGTGTTACACGATATGCACACGCATACGCTCTTTTCGCCGTGCTGTAACGATCCCGAGGCAACAATTGAAGCCTACGTTGCGAAAGCCGCCGAAATGGGCTATCGCGCGCTGGGAATTTCCAATCATTTATGGGATGTTGCCGCAGGCGCGCCCAACGGTTGGTACAAGGGGCAATCGGTTTCGTTTATCATGCAGGAGAAAAACAGCATCCCAAAGGATCTAAAGGGGGTAAGGCTGTATTTCGGGGCTGAAACCGAGTATTGCGGCATGAGTGACACTTTGGGCATCACGCCCGATGCCGCACAGCTGTTTGACTATTTGCAGGTGCCCTACACGCACACGCAGTTCCGCAATTTCACGCTGGCTCTGCCCGAGGAATTTTATGAAATTCAGCGAGACGTTGCCGAGCGATTAAAAAGGCATTTTCCCGAGCTGACCGAAGCCACGCGTAAGCGCATGGCAGGGTCGCTTTGGGTTGACGACAGCTATCCGTTGTTTGCCGAAAAGCTCGATTTTACCGATTACGTATCCAAGTTTTTGACCGATGGCTTTGAAAGGTTATTGAACAATCTCATGTTCCAAGAGGTTTCAAGGCGAGTTCCGGTCATCATAGCGCATCCATTCAAGCCTTTGGAGCCGAGGGAGGTCGCAATTGAGGCGATGCGGCGCATCGATAAGGAAAAGGTCTACACGCTCTGCAAAAGGGCGGCGGAAATGAACCTTGCCTTTGACATAAACCTTTGTTCCTATCTTCTCCCCGAAAACGGGTATTCGGACGACCCCATGGTCGAGATCACGCGCATTGCCAAGGAGGCAGGTGTCAAATTTGCAATTGGCACCGACACACATTCGCTCAAAGGCATGGAAAGCATTGAGCGAGCCGAGGCGATCTGCCGCGCGGTCGGCATCACGGACGGCGATTGGTCGCCGCTGGTGCTCTGATGCCGTAAAAAGGGACTGTATGAAAGGAGGAAAGCAAAGCCAAAATGAGCGGTGCGCGCAAATTTGCCGTGCCGTTGCCCCCATGGATGGGTTTTCCCGCCGTCAGGTGGACGGCAAAAAATCAAAAAAACATTTTGAAAGGAAAAAAACAACCATGAAAAGATTTTTATCAATCACACTTGTCGTTTGTATGCTGCTCGCGTCGTTGACGTTTATGACGTTTGCAGATACGGTTCCTGCCAATGCAAAATTCCGCACTGGTGAGGAAGGCTCCTATGTTTATCATGAGGATCTGATTTCTGCACTTGCTGCATTGCATGGCGTTGGTGGCACAATCACCCAGATTGCGGACTATACTCACTCTGCCAATATTCACGGAAACAACACGTCAAGTTATGGTAATACCACGGTTACTGCTTCTAACATTGCAATTAGATATGCTGATGCCAATAAGGGAACAAAGCCTGTTACGATCAAAGGTGATCAAAAGTATAACTTGATTATTAACGCAAGTACGACAGGTCAAGATGTTTTTACAGATTTTACAGAAAATTTGACCTTTGAAAATCTTCACATCGTGATGAATGGCGGTTTCCGTCCGTGGGCACATGTTACGGTTACTTTTAAGGATTGTACCGTTGATGCATGTGCAACCATTTCAGGTTCTACTGTCACTCCTTCCGGCAAAAACTGGGGTTTTTGTTTCGATGGGAATTCTACACTTGTTTTCGATAATACCATATACAATTTTTATGGAAACGATCGTGTGATGGGAGTAAATGGCAATACAACAAGAACAGCAAGCCTTATTTTGAAAAATGGTAGCCAGATCGTATTTCCGTCTTCTGCCAAATCGATTCAGGTTCTCGAGTTGTATCAGAGTGGTCAAAATCATACAGTGACATTAAAAATGGATGCTACTTCCAAGATTATTGCAAATACCGAAACTGTATCCGGTGACCCAAGCATTATGTTTGAATTGCAACAAGCAACAAACAAATTAATTTTTGATCTTGCTGAAGGCGCAGAAATTCAAATGAATACTGCCGGTGATTTTGTTGGAACTTCTAATAAAGGAACATTTAGTGGAACCCTTTCCGGTCTGAAAATCAGTGCCGCTGCTTTGGTTGCAGGCGTAAATCTGCCCAACCTGACCAACGCCAATACCATCGGCTGGGAAATCGGTGACAAGCTCTACGGCAACGGTGCAACCGCAACCGATGCAAATGCAACCGCTGACGCTGTTGCAACTCCCGTCGTTTACGACGTCACCACCGGCCTCTCCATGGCAAGCGGTGCATCGGTACTGGTTAACAATCCCACGGGTATTCGTTACACCGCAACGGTGAGCGATGAGCTCAGAGCTGCTCTTGCTGGCGCAACCGTTACCTACGGCGCAATCATTGCTCCCAACGCAAAGGTAACCGCTGCCGATGCATTTACAAAAGAGGCTCTCGGCGAGGGCAACTACGTTGACACTGCCACCAAGTTTAAGTGGGCTGTTGAAAACAAGGAGTACCGCGTTGTATTGACCAATATTAAGGATACTTCCATGGAATTCACCGCAATTCCTTACGTAACCGTTACCTATGCCGACGGCTCTGTTGCAACCATTTACGGTGCAAAGGGTGACGTGCGCAGTATCTCCGGCGTTGCAGCATCGGCTTTGGATGCCGCTGCTATCACAGCCGATGAGTACAACACCATTATGGGCAACTGATATAGAACAGAGAAAGGATGAAATTGATCATGAAAAAGACTTACATCACTCCCGATCTCACCTATGTGAACCTTATGAATGAGGATATCCTCACCACCAGCGTAACCGACGTTGATATTGTGCTGGAAGCTCCCGAGAATTGGTTCGGACAATAATATCCACAAGATAAGGCTATGAAACTCAAGCAACTCATTTCATGGGTCTTGCTTTGCGGCTTGATGCTGTCAAGCCTTACGGTTTCCGCCCTTGCCAACGGCTCGTCCGTTGGCGGGGGCAGCCTCGCACCGACCGCCGACGATTTTTACGTAGAGCGGGGCGCGTCGATTCGAACCGAGGCACCTTATGGCATTCGCTTTACCGTTAACGTTTCCTCCACATATAAAAATATGTTGGAGAATGCGGGCTACACCGTTACCTACGGCGCGCTGATCGCTCCTACCGAAAAGGTAGAAGCCGCAACCGCCTTTACCAAAGAGGCGTTGGGGAACGGCGGATATGTTGATTCGTCCGACAAGCCCTTCCTTTGGTCTGCTGAGGATGTTGACGGCAAGTGGCAGTATCGCGTTGCATTGGTTGGTATTCCCGAAAACTGGAGCTCCTACGCGCTGGATTTTTCGGGGATCGGTTACCTCACGCTGTCAAAGCAGGGTGAGGCAGATAAGACCTACTACACCGCCTACAGCAAGGCAGACCATTCACGCAGTGTTGCCGACGTTGCCTGCCGTGCCTATGAAAAGGGCATTGACAAAACGGCGGTTACAAGCGTTCTCAATGCGGGAAAAGCCTATTTCACCGCAACCAAAGCAAAAACAGTAAAATCCTCTCCGAGCACCACGCAGGATATCTACGAAAATCTGACGGCACTTTCCCACAAGGCTTATCTGACCGCACTTGTAAAGGATGGGTATACCCTATATACGGATAATACACTTGGCAACAACGTGTATTCCACCTTTACAAAAGGAACGGAGATCAGGACGGTTTTGTGGATGCCAAACGAGGACGAGCTGCGTGTGATGAGCGAGACCACCGCCACCACGTCGCTCCCCGCGCTCAAAGCGGGCAGCTACGAAAAGCTGTATGACAGCACAGAGCTTTTGCAGTTGGGACTAAACGCACAGCAGGGCGTTTACTCGGGCATGGGCTATGTTTTCCGCTTGCATGACGGCAGTTTTATTGTCATTGACGGCGGTTACAGCAACCACGTAGGGCACAACTGCGACAGCGGCAACACCGACAGCGGCAATGCCGAGCAGCTTTTCGAGGTTCTTGCGCATCTCGCGCCCGATCCGCAAAGGATCACAATTGCCGCGTGGATCTTTACCCACGGTCATTACGATCACCTCGGTGCCTTTGTGCGCTTTTCAGAGCTCTATGCGGATCAAGTGACGGTTGAACAGTTTATCTACAACCGCCCGACAAATGAGGTCTGCTCCAATCTCGGCGGCGACGGCGAAGAAGAACGCTGGAACGCGACCGAAACCGCAATTGCAACCCAATACACAGGGGCAAAGACCGTCACCGCTCACCCGGGGCAGGTCATTTACGCCCGCAACGCAAAGATCACCGTGCTCTACACGCACGATCTGCACGCGCTGTGTCAGGATGTATCGGATTACGACAGCAAGCTCTACAACGCAGAAGCCGAAACGGAGAATAAGGAGCTTGATACCTCCACCGTTTACCGTTACTCGCAGTACAACAACACGAGCCTCGTCTTTACCGTTGAGGCGGACGGCATCAAAACGCTGTTTCCCGCGGATTCCAGCCGTGATACCGGCGCGATCCTGCTCGCGCTTTACGATGCGAGCGTGCTCAAATCCGATATCATGCAGGTGGCACATCACGGCGTTCAGCAAACGGCGGACAACATTTATTCCACCGTGGCTCCCACCTATGTACTTTGGCCGCTCTCTACGGGTGAGCGTTCCAAGCCCCTGCCCGGTACCGATGATTTTGACTTTATCCAATGTGTCAAGGCATCTTGGAAGGGCGGGATCAACTCGTATTTCTTTGAGAACGGTACACTCAAGAGCACCGTATATCTCGCAAATGATGACATTAACATGCTGACCCTGAAAAACGGGACAGTGACACACACCTTTTATGAGGACAAGGCAGCCTTCCTTGCAAGCAACGAAAACACCACAGCTTACGGGGATATCTACCTGTCCGCACCGCAATCTTGGTTTGAGTAATTTCAAACAGAAAAGGAGATAACCATGAAAAAAATTATTTCTATGATTTTGGCAGTTGGAATGCTGCTGGGAATGTTGGCACTTCCCGCGTTTGCGGCGACCACCGATGCCTCCGAAGCCGCAAACGGCAAAAACTTCCGCATCGGTGCCGAAAGCAGCGGAACCTACTACGATACGCTTGAAAACGCCATTGCCGCCCTCAAGGATACCGGCGGAACGATTGTAATGATCGCCGATTACAGGCAGACCATGCGTTTCAGCAACAATACCGCGCTCAATTCGGTCACGGGTGCCGACAAGGCTTTCGTCATTGACGGAAACGGTCACACCCTGACTATGGACGACGGCTCAAACGACAACGGATTTTTCTACAGATTTACCGCAGATCTCGTTTTCAAAAACATGACGCTCGTGATGCGTTCGGGCATGCGTCCCAATGAGTACGACGGCGATGACAAGAAAACCACTCAGAGTATCACGTTTGAAAACTGCAAGGTAGAATCCTGCGCAGTGCTCAATGAAGACAATACCTACGGCCCCTCCGGCAGAACGTATTCCTTCTGCGTAGAGCGCACCACTTTGAATCTGAATTTCAAAAATACCACCTTCAACGTTTATGCGGATACCAGATGCATTGCGGCAAACAGATACGGTATCATTAACGTTACCATGGAGAACAGCACCATCAATATGGCGCCCACCGGCAGAACCATTCAGGTGATCGAGCTTTGGCACCACAGCGCAAAGGCATCCTTTACGCTTGACGGCACCTCCAAGATCGTTACCGATTGCATCCAGCTCGTGGATGACGACCATGCGATCATTTTTGAAGCACAGCACGCAAACAATGAGCTTGTTTTCAACCTTGCGGCAGGCTCCGAGATCAAGGCACTCAATAACGGCATGCCCTTTACCACGTTCCTTTATGCAGGCTCAGCAGGAGCGGCTGCCGGCCGCGCTACTGTCATCAACGACAACGGCGCGAAATGGACGATCGGTAAAGACGTACTCAAAAGCGGTGTCGTTTTGCCGGACGGCGTTGTGTACAAAACAGTAGCAAATAATGTTGGTTGGGATATTGGCGGCAAGCTTTATCCCGCTGGTACGGTTTTCAAGGTGGAAGATGCAACGGCTGATGCTGTTATCACCCCTGTTTGCATCGGTGCCGACGCACTGACAAATGTAGAGGGCGCATCGATCCGTACGCAGGATCCTTACGGCATCCGTTTCACCTCCAAGCTCACGGCTTCGGCTTATAACGCACTCAAGACATATAGCAAATCGGTTAAATATGCAACACTCATTGCGGAAAGCTCTAAGCTGGACGCAGAGAAGCCCGTGATGAGCATTGAAGCGTTGGGCGAAGGCAACTACACGTTGGTTGAAAAGGCGAAGTGGGTAGAGGAAAACGTAAACGGCACCTATACCTACCGCGGTGCATATTATGCGATCAACGATACCAAGGCAGATTTCAACACCCTGTATTCGGCAACCGGTTGTATTGTTATTACCTATGCCGACGGCAGCGTTGGATATGTTTACGCAGCATTTGACAAAACCGCCAACTCGCGCACACTGTGTGCTGTTGCGCAGGCTGCCATTGCCGCAGGTACAACCAACAACACCATGCTCAATCACATCGTTGCAACCGCAACCGCACAGTAACGGACATGTCCGAATACGTACAGAATGGAGAAAAGATCATGAAAAAAATCATAGTTGTATTACTGGCAATCGGACTTCTTCTCAGCGTTGCTGCATTTGCGTCCTGCAATAACGAAGGCGACAAAGAGGATCCCACCACCGAAGTGACCACCGACAACGCAGATGTGACTACCGCACCCGACGAGACGACCGCCGAGCCCGATGAGACCACGGGCGGTGAGGAAGAGAGCACAACTGCGGAGACCACCGCTGCGGAGACCACTACCGCAGAAGAGCCCGCTGTCACCGATCCTTACGATGACGAGCATTGGACTCCCAATTTCTAAAAAACAGAGGGTGCCGCAAGCAATTTGCGGCACCCATATTGTTTTATTGGCTTTTTACGGATCAGAGCTTTCCCGCTGTCAAACGGATCAAAAGGCGCATGCTGTCCGGCTGATCCTTTGCCTCATGCGCGGCGCGGTTGCGGTGTAGCTCCCCGCATTTGGTACAGCGATGGATAATGATATATCCCTTGCGCGCATCGGGTTCCACGCGAATCGGCTCCATTTCGCCACGGCATTCGCAAGCTCTGTCACCCGGGTTGATATCGACATGGAGCGACCAAAGACAAAAAGGGCAATGATTGCGCGAGGTATACCCCAGCGGGTGCACCTCTTTGCCGCAATGTGTGCAAATAAAGCCGTTGTCATTTTTTGTAAATCGCTTTTGCTCCATGTTCGTTCTCCTCGTGTTTTGTTCTTTTATTATGTTATCATAAAAAGGTGAAAAAGTCAAGTTTTTTGCAGAGTTCGCATTGATTTTTTTGCAAAAATATGCTATACTGTACGCATTGATAGGAAAGGAGCGCATTATGCCGTTTTTGATCATCGGAGCCGTCCTGCTTCTGCTGGCGGCTATTGTTTTGGGCTTTGCCCGTTGGAGCTTCGGGAAGGCGTTTTATATGCCCGAGAAAAAGAAAAAGGTGGATCCGCATCTCTTTTTCGGAAATGAGCGTGATATGCAATATAAGGATCCCATGATGCAGTGGGTGGACCGTGCCTTGGCGCGTCCTTTTGAGCGCGTGGAGATCACCTCGCGTGACGGATTGCGTCTGGTTGGCCGTTTTTATCCCGCGGAGAACAGCGACAACCGCTTGGAGATCTTTTTCCACGGCTGGCGCGGAGCTGCTTTGCGTGACGGCTGCGGAGCGGCGGGACTGACACAAAAATCGGGCGTCAATCTCCTTTTGGTCGATCAAAGAGCGCACGGCGAGAGCGACGGCAACGTTATTACCTTTGGAATCAAAGAAAAATACGACTGTCTCGATTGGGTCAACTACGCTGTTGAGCGCTTTGGGCAGGACGTCAAGATCATGCTTTCTGGCGTTTCCATGGGGGCGGCTACCATTCTTATGGCATCCGAGCTTAATCTCCCGCCGCAGGTCAAGGGCATTTCCGCCGATTGCGGTTATTCTTCGCCCGAATCGATCATTCGCAAGGTCTGCCGCGACATGGGAATATCCGATAAATTGGGCTATCCCTTCGTCTGCCTCGGCGCACGCGTGTTTGGCGGTTTTTCTATGAAGGACGGAGGTGCTGTGGAGGCGGTCAAGAATGCAAAGGTACCGATCCTCATCATCCACGGCGAGGAGGACGATTTTGTGCCGTTTTCGATGGCAAGGGAAATATACGATGCCTGCGCCTCGGAAAAATACTATCTTGCCGTAAAAGGGGCAGGGCACGGGCTTAGTTTTTTCTGCGATTTTGACACCTACACGGCGGCAGAAAAGGAATTTCAGACTCGCATTTACGGGGATTGAGAGTAGCTAACGAAGAAAAAGCCAACATGGACAAAACGTCTGCGTTGGCTTTTTCTTGGTGGTGCGCTTGGCATGCGCAATCACTCAGCTCCCTTTGCACATGGGAGCCTTTGGGTTGTGCGTCCCGAAAGCCTGTCTATTTTTCCTGACAAGCACTGCTTTTGCGGACACAAAAGCAAAAATGATTTCTCTATTTATCAAGAAAATTTTCCAAGCCACAAAACAAAGCATTATATTTCACAGATAAATTGTCTTCTGCATCTTTCCGCAATAGCTGTTGTATGGCATTGTACAGTTTATTTGCAAAAAACTCTATGTTATCCATCTGCACTTTTGAATACTTTTCGGAACGAATGTCAATTCCAATTAAAGGAGTGTATTCCGGAAAATACGTACACATTAGCACCTTCCGTAAGTATTCCTTTGACAAGTCCAGATTTT
>JAFTXB010000268.1 GCA_017461825.1 Clostridia bacterium | reverse complement strand
CCGAAAATGAAAAGAAAGGAGAATGATCATGGCTTGGTACAGCACTACAGGAAAAGCATGTGATACGGTAATAAGCACGCGGGTCCGCCTTGCAAGAAATATAAACGGATATCATTTCCCGTCAAGACTTGACGTTTCCGCAGCAAATGAAATCATTGAAAAAGTAAGCGCACCGCTTGAATCCTCAGGATTTCGAAAGATCAATTTTGCAGATCTTTCCCCCATTATGGCAACATCTTATGTCGAGCGACACTATGTCAGTCCCGAATTTGCTACAAAAGACGCTCCGCATGCATTGCTTTTACAGGAGCAAAGCGGAATCGCTGTAATGGTCTGTGAGGAAGATCATCTCAGAATTCAATGCATTCTCCCCGGTCTTTCCTTAGAGGAGGCTTATCAAAATGCCGCTCGAACAGAAAAACGTTTGGATGAAGATTTTGACTTTGCCTACAGCGAGGAGCTGGGGTATCTCACCCATTGCCCTACCAATCTTGGTACAGGAATGCGCGCTTCGGTCATGATGTTTCTGCCAGCGTTAACCAAGGGGGGCTATATGGATTCACTTTCCACGCAGCTTTCAAAGATTGGATTGACCATACGTGGGCTGTTCGGCGAAGGCAGCGGTGCGGCAGGATGTATGTACCAAATCTCCAATCAGATCACTCTCGGTATTACAGAAAGCGATATCATATCGAAGCTAAGCGAAGCAGTTCGCCAAATTATCGAAAGCGAACACAAAGCCAGAAAAGCCATTACGGGTGATGCTCTTGAACGTCTTACCGACCGCATCATGCGCAGTGAGGGCGTTTTGAAACATGCCTATATGATGAGCTCATCCGAATTTATTAAATTGTATGCGGATGTTCGTTTTGGCATTTCGCTCGGTATCATTCAAGACATTTCTTACGAGCAGTTGGGGACACTGTTGGTCGAAGCCATGCCCGCAACACTGACACTCTCTTCAGAAAACACTCCAAAAAGTGAGTCTGCGCGCGATAAATTGCGTGCTCAAAAAATCAAATCTCTTTTACAAAACAAACAAAAAGCATAAATCGGTTTGCATCGTGTAAACCGAGAAAGAAAGGAACGGTAAAGTTCATGGCAAATCGTTTTACACAAAAAGCACAAAATGTATTAAATCTCGCATTGCGCTCAGCATCTGAGTTGGGACACACCTATATAGGCTCCGAGCATTTATTGCTGGGGATGATCTATGAAGAAAATGGGGTTGCGGCACAATTGCTCTCAGAACGAAACGCCGATGCCGACGCGATCAAAAACGCTGTTGTCCGCCTATCGGGAATAGGGTCTCCTTCTTCGGTCTCCCCTGCTGATATGACCCCAAGAACCAAAAGCATTATTGAAAATTCTCTCTATGAGGCACAAAAAAACGGCCAAGATTATATAGGAACCGAGCATCTTTTGTCGGCACTTCTTAATGAGCGCGATTGCGTCGCTGTCCGAATTCTGGAAAACATCGGCGTATCGATCAATGAATTGCGCGCTGATCTCAACAACTTTTTGTCTTCCGCTGTTTCAAATGAGTATACCGAATCTCCGCCTTCAAGATTTGGTTCTGCCAATAGCAGAAGTAAGGATGGAAAAAGCGGATTGGATTCCGCTCCGACGCTTAAAAACTTTGGAAGGGACTTGACGCAGCTCGCAAAAGCAGGCAAAATCGATCCAATTATCGGACGCGATAACGAGACCGAACGTGTCATTCAAATTCTCTCAAGACGTACAAAAAACAATCCTTGTCTCATTGGTGAACCGGGTGTTGGCAAAACCGCAGTCGTTGAAGGTCTGGCGCAACGTATTGTCGCCGGGAATGTCCCGGAAAACCTGCGTGAAAAAACGATTGTTACGCTTGACATTGCCGCTATGATCGCAGGTGCAAAATACAGAGGTGAATTTGAAGAGCGCTTCAAAAATGTTATGGAAGAAGCGCGTAAAAATCCCGAATTGATTCTTTTTATCGATGAGATCCACACGATCATAGGTGCCGGAGCAGCCGAGGGTGCTGTTGATGCAGCAAATATTATCAAGCCTGCACTGGCTCGGGGAGAGATGCAAGTCATTGGAGCAACCACCATTTCCGAGTATCGCAAGCATATCGAAAAAGACGCGGCACTTGAGCGCAGATTCCAATCGGTTACGGTAGGTGAACCGACAAAAGATGAAGCTTTGCTGATTTTGAAAGGCTTGCGCGACAAATATGAAGCACACCACAAGCTCAAAATTAATGATGAGGCACTTGAGGCGGCTGTAAATCTCTCGGTTCGGTATATCGCCGATCGGTATCTTCCCGATAAGGCAATTGACCTGATCGACGAAGCTGCATCTCGTTTGCGAATCAGCGCACACACATCCCCACCTGATTTAAAAGCGCTTGAGGAACGGCTAAAATCGATTGCTCATGAAAAAGAAGAAGCCATCTCGGCGCAAAATTTTGAACGCGCCGCAGCTCTGCGCGATGACGAACAAAAGCTTAAAACCGAATATAATGAAAAAAAGCAAGGATGGGAGCGCTCACAGGATCAAAATGAACTTTCTGTTACTGCAGCCGATGTCGCAGATGTTGTCACACAATGGACAGGCATCCCTGTCAACCGTCTTTTGGAAGAAGAAAGTGAAAAGCTCCTGAAGCTGAATGATCTCTTGCGAGAGCGTGTCATAGGGCAAGATACAGCTGTTGAAGCGGTTGCGCGTGCTATACGCCGCGGCAGAATGGGACTAAAGGATCCGCGCCGTCCTGTTGGATCATTTATCTTTATGGGGCCCACAGGTATCGGAAAAACCGAGTTGGCAAAGGCTCTGGCAGAAGTTATGTTTGGAAATGCCAATGCGATGATCCGACTGGATATGTCCGAGTATATGGAAAAGCACAGTGTTTCAAAGCTGATCGGTTCGCCTCCCGGTTACGTTGGATTTGAGGAAGGCGGACAACTGACTGAAAAAATCCGCCGTAAGCCGTATTCGGTTGTACTCTTCGATGAAATTGAAAAAGCGCATCCAGACGTGTTTAATATCCTTTTGCAGGTTTTGGAGGATGGTATTCTTACCGATTCACAAGGGCGTCATGTCGACTTCCGAAACACCGTTATTATTTTGACATCCAATGTCGGAGCATCGGAGTTGCGCGCTTCCGCTACACTTGGTTTTACAGCCGATGCCTCAAAAAATGACGATAACGCACAACGAGATCGTATGATGGGAGCTCTGAAAAACACCTTCCGCCCGGAATTTCTAAACCGTATTGATGATATCATTATATTCAACAGTCTCGAACAGAGCGATATTGAAAAAATAGCGAAGCTTATGCTCGGAGAAGTTGATAAGCGCATCACCGAACTTGGCATCACGGTCACGTTCGATGATTCTGTCGCCAAACTACTCGCAAAAGAGGGCTTTGATCCAACTTACGGCGCAAGACCTTTACGGCGTGCGGTTGTGCGTATGGTTGAAGATACCTTTTCTACAGAGATGTTAGAGGGAGCGATCAAGGCAGGAGATCACGTCAAAGCCATTGCTGAAAACGGTTCTGTTATCTTCCAAAAAGTATAATGATCCACTACCAAAGCCGATTCTGTATTTTTTGTACCGAATCGGCTTTTTTTATGAAAAATTTTTATTTTTTTTAGAAATACTTCCCCAAACCGATAAAAATATGTTATAATATATATACAATTTGAAAAAGGAGGTTCCGCACATGAAAACAGCAGTCAAAAGAATATCAAAAATTACACTTTCTTTAATTCTTATTTTGGCGCTTTCTTTTAGCGTCATTTATCGACTGATCGTTGATACAAGCGGCAATGAACGCTATTTTTCCGGTGCGGCAGAAGAATACTGTCAAGGCTTAATAGAGGCAGGATTCCCCTCCGACTATGCAATCGCATTGACCGAGCTCCATATGCTTCATCCCGAATGGACTTTTATTCCACTTGACATTACAGGGCAAAAAAGCACATATACCTGGAGCTATGTCATTGAGCAGGAAACGGTCAATCCGGAAACCAATTTGATTCCTGCATCCAATACATATTCAGCTTATCACCATGAAACAAACAAAGAAAAATACGATTCGGGTTATTATCAAGCATCCGTTGCCGCGGTCGAATATTTCATGGATCCGCGCAATTTTTTAAATGAGACCGATATTTTTCAGTTTTTTGACCTTGCCTCCGGAACCGACGCTTCGATTCAAGCAATTGAAGCCGTTCTTATCGGAACTTTTATGCAAAATGCAGTCCTTGAAAATGGACTCTCCTACGCCGCATTTTTTCAAAAGCTTGGCATCGAGCTTGGAGTAAATCCCGTTTATCTTGCCGTAAAAGCGCGGCAGGAACAAGGCGTTGCAGGTTCTTCCCCCATTATTTCCGGCACCTGTGGAACAAAGCTTTGGGAGTTCTATCGCGATCAAAAGCAGTATTCCGATACCGGAAGCCAAATTGTGCCTCCAACCTCCGGTTATTCCGAGGAATCATTGAAAGCACTTGATGGGTATTATAACTTTTATAACATTAAGGCAAGCGGCACGGGACTTTTTAAGATTTATTACAACGCCATGCAACGCGCCAAAACCGGAACAGAAGAAATGAAAAATATTTGGGGAGGAAATGCGTCATGGAATACAAAATGGAAATCGATCTATGGCGGTGCGCATGTCCTCAAGGAAAACTATGTTGATCGTTACCAATCCACCGTATATCTGCAAAAATTCAACGTAGACAGCCGATCCGATCGCAATTTTTACGGTCAGTATATGCAGGCGATATCAGGGGGCTTGAACGAGGCACGTTCCCTTTTCCAATCCTTTGCCTCAATCGACAGCCTTGACGCTGCATACACTTTTTTGATCCCCATATACGAAGGAATGCCCTCAGAGCCCGCCCCTGATCCCGCAAAAGGATCGTGTACACTTTTGGCGCAATCCCCCACTCGCTATAGTTATCGAACCAACCTTACTTCCCCTTCACGCTATAGTTCAACTTCAACCCCGATTTATACCGAGATCGAGCTTTATGAAAACGCAAGCATGAATGTCAGCGGTATTATGAGCCATTCCTATGGGATTCAAGAACTGCAATACGCATGGGATTTTGGACAATGGCAAACCGCGTCGAATAGAAATCAAATCGATTTTTCGGTTTCGGCTGATTTTTCCGCGGATAGCACGCATATATTAATAGTACGAGGCAAAGCGGATTATGACCATACTGTTTCAACAAAAAAACACAACGCATATTTTTTATGTGCTATCATATATGTCAAAGTCATTGAGCCGCCGCAGGTCAGCTTGACCTATAAAGTGGGAAACACGGTGGAAACACACACACTTTCCGCCGGAACTACAGTCACACTTCCGCAAAGTGATTCTGATAGATTTGCTGGATGGATCGGTTCTGACGGTACATTCTTCCCTCCGGGAACCAATCTTTCGATCATAACTGACATGACCTACTCAGCATTGTTTCTTGACCTGCATATGCTTGAAGGGGCGGCGCTTTCCACGACCGAGGAGCAACCGCATCTCCGTTTTTCTGCCGCTCTCGACGAACGCTCTTATTTGATTCTCTCTTCCCTCCCGGCGGATTTCTGCACGATCATTGGCTCAATCCATTGCACTGAATCTCAACAAACACTACAAACGAATGTCCGTCAGATCAAAACTGTCGAAATCAATTCGGGCAATATGGTTAAGCTTGATTTTGACACCGAACCACTTTCAAAAAATGAGTATCAAACAATTTACTCCGCAACTCTATCGATAACATTGCGATATACAAACGGAGAGCAAAAAACAATTTCAGCAACCCCGGCAGACACTGAGCGGTCTGCAAAACAGGTTGCAACAGCCGCACTGGCAGATCCGGAATTTCTTTATTCCGCAGAAACAGTTGAATTTCTAAAAACAATTGCCAACGCAACTTAACGAAAGGTACCGTTCTTTATGAAAACACTTGGCTACTACAACGGTAGGTACGATGAAATCGACCGTATGAGCGTCCCTATGCTGGATCGCGCGTGCTATTTCGGTGACGGCGTTTACGACGTTACATATTGCCGTAATTATCATATTTTTGCGCTCGACGAGCATGTTGATCGCTTTTTTCAGAGTGCCTCAGGAATCAGAATCGAGCCACCCGTTACAAAAAATGAACTAAAAGAGCTTTTACAAGCTCTTGTCAAAAAGCTTGAAAACGGTAATCAATGGATCTATTTTCAAGTTTCGCGCGCAACAGGTCCTCGAAATCACGCGTTTCTGCAAGATAAAACTTCAAATTTATGGATCATGTTAAAGCCTGCCGAGATCCGCGATACTTATAAAACCATGCGTTGTATTACCCGTGAAGATACACGTTTTCAGCATTGCAACGTCAAAAGCCTCAATCTTTTGCCCAATATCCTTGCAAAGCAAGCGGCGGAAGAAGCAGGTGCCGATGAATGCATCCTACATCGCGGAGAAATTGTTACCGAGTGCTCGCATTCCAATCTGTTTATATTAAAAAACGGACAGCTCATTACCCATCCCGCAAACGAAAAAATCTATGCAGGAACAGGTCGCGCACATTTGATTGAAGCGGCAAAAACATTTAACGTTCCCACTTATGAAAAAGAATATACTGTACAGGAACTGTACAATGCCGATGAAGTGCTGATCACCTCCGCTTCGGCGCTTTGTATGCGTGTTGTTGAAATTGACGGAACTCCCGTTGGAGGAAAAGCCTCCTATACAGTTAAGATGTTTCAAGATGCACTACTGAAAGATTATCTTGAAAAAACTGAATAAAATAGAATAATCCCGCAGAGAAGCATTTTGTAAGCTTATCTGCGGGATATCATTATCTTATTGCTTTTCCCAAGCTTCATTGCATACTGTGCGCAATTTTTCTGCGGCTGTTTCTGGCACAGATAACATTTCGGCAGTGATTGTACTTGTTCCACAAACCCAATCAGAAGTCGTTTCGAATTTGACACTTGTCAGTTTTGAACATAATTTAAAAGCTTGTGCCCCAATTGAGCTAACCGTTTGAGGTATTGAAATGTTTTCGAGTTGCGAACATTTATAAAATGCCTGTGTAGCAATTGTCGTAATTGCATCCGGAAGCTTTACAGAGGTTAATGCAGTGCACTCAGCAAAACTTTTTGTGGATATAATTGTCATCATAGAACTTAGTTCAAGCGAAACTTCAATCAGCGAAGTACATCCATAGAAGGCTTGTTGTCCTAAAGAAGTAATACTACTCGGCAAAATAACGGATTTAATTTTTGTATTGTTTATAAATCCACTGTTTGCCACTGCCGTAACAGGCTTTCCTTCATAGGTGCGCGGAATAATTATTTTATCAGGATAATTGGAAAGGTTAGTATTATCATGATAAACCATAAAAGAAGTTGTTGAATTTTTTTCAAAAATAAAATACTCATACTCCGTCGCATAAACCGCTGTATAAACTTCAGCATTTTCTCCGACTGTAACGGTATAGGTTGAATCTTCGCTCAATATTTCTCCCGATGCAGTTTGCCAATATGCAAAGCAAGCGGAATCGTTCTCGTTTGCCACAAGCTCGATTTCAGAACCGATTTCATACAATTGATCATCACTGGGGTTTATTATATTTCCGTTTACAACTTCTACTGTAACCTTTTGTACGGTAGGTGGAGCGGTCTCGATCGTTTCATAAATCGCAGTATAAATCTCATTGGTGTTTCCGACTGTCACAGACAAGCAGACCTCTTCGCCAACTGTTTCTCCGGCAGAATTCTCCCAATGGCTAAATGGAACACCCTCCCCATTTTCTGCATTTGCAATGAAAGCAACTTGTTCTCCTGTTAAATAGAGCCCGTTGCAAGAAAGATCTGATGCAATACAGCCATCTACAACCGAAATTTTATAAAAACTTGAATTGGCAAGTCGATCGGTGTTGTAGTCTAACAACAGTTGAGCCTTAGTGCCATATTCTAAAAGAGCCGTCAATGTCGAT
>JAFTXB010000267.1 GCA_017461825.1 Clostridia bacterium | reverse complement strand
CTGCCTTCCACCTGGAAGAGGTACCACTCGGCACCGTCCTTTTCGCCCTTGGCGTAAACGGTTACCTTATCGTTTGCCTTGAGCTCCTTGGCAACCGTTCCGGAGGTTCCGGGGGTTGCATAGCAGTTGACCTTGCCGGTTGCATAATAGGTCTTTGCGGTATCCAGCTTGGTAAAGCCGTATTTATTGATCAGCTCGTCAACAGACTCGGGGATAGGATTGCCGTCGGGGTCGACTGTGAGGTAAGAGAGACCAACGAAGTAGAACACGCCTTCGCTGTATTCGATCATTGCCCAGCGGGTATCGCTCACCGTTCCCGTTGCAACTACCTTGACCTGATCCTTCTTCTTCAGTCCTGCCACGATATTGCCCTTGTCAGTAGAAGCGGGGAATGCGGGGGTGGAACGAACGTTCAGGCTGTCGGCGGAAACATACATGGTTTCGGCAGTATCCTTCTTGGTAAAGGAGGGGTAGAGGAGCAGCATCTTGTCAAGCGTCATTTCCTCGCCGCCCTGGACAGGAGAGAGGTACGCGGAGTTGACATATCCGATGGTGTAGGTCTGCGGGTCGCCGGGCTTGACCTCGTTTGCAACCTTGATCTTGCTCCAAGTCATGCCGTCAACCGTTCCGGTCGCGATCAAAATGACCTCCGCATCGGGCAACAGATATGCGAGATCGTCAGCATCCAGATGCGCGTTTTTACGAAGCACCAGCGATTGCTCTACCACAACGTACATTGTGGTGTCCTCGCAGGGAGTAAAATACTGGGAATAGTCGGTTCCGTTGGGATCGGCAACCTGCTTGTCGGAGAGGTATTTGGAAGAAACGAAGTAATAGGAGGTCTTGCCATCCTCGGTCACCTTGATCTTGCTCCAGTTGAGATCGCCAACGTCGCCCGTTGCAACCACGGTAACCTTATCGTTGATCTTGAGCCCTGCCACAACGTTTCCGTTATCGGCTGTGGAAGCATAGGAACGGATGTTGACCGCGGATTTTGCGTACATCGTTTTTTCCTTGGATAGCGTTGTAAAGTTCTCACCGAGGATATCGGCGGTCGTCAGCGATGCGCTGGCGGCGTAATAGTTTTTGCCGTCCTTTTCCACCACGCTTCTGGTAGAATTGCTGACCTTAACGCGGTGCAGCTTGTCGAGCTTGGAAACCTTTACGGTGGCGGTGCCGTCATCAACCGAGGTCAGTGTGAGGTTATCGGCTGTGACATAAACGTATTCGTCCACATCCGTCCATGTAACGGTGACGGGGGGCTCGGTTTCCTGTGTGCCGTCGGGGCGGGATTGAACATCCTCGGTGCCACCGGGGGCTTTTGTATCATCCTCTCTGCCTCTTTCGGAAGAGCAGGCTACGAGTGATGCTGTGATGAGACCTGCGAGCAACAATGCAAGTAATCTTTTTTTCATTTTATGTTTTTCTGTCCTTTCTTTTTTGTGAAAATAGCGGTTTTTGCTCATTTGTTTCGTGCTTATATCGAAAATGGGAGCCTCAGCTCCGCTAATACTCCGAGAATAGTATATCATATAAAAAATAGGTTGTCAATGAATTTTTCGAGATTTTTTTGACTTTTTTTTCTATGTCTTGAATTATGGGGTTGGAAATGGAAGAATATGGTTATTTTTCCTTCTGTTTTGCCGAATAATCGCATACGTGTTGCACATAATAGCGTTTGAACGGGATTTTGATCTGTAAAATTTTAATCGCAGTTTGATTGCGGAAAAGAGGAAAAATGAGAATGGATCGGGAATGGATCGGGTTGCATGCGCACCTGCTTTCAACGGCGAGCGCTGTGGGAAAAAAAGAGGCGGAGGGACCTCTCGGATCGCTGTTTGATCTCTGTGACGAGAACGACCGTTTCGGAACCAAAACATGGGAGGCGGCGGAGAGCGAGATGCAGCGCATGGCATTTAACACGGCTCTTGGAAAGGCGTGCTTGCACGACTGTGACATTGGCGCGTTATTTGCGGGGGATCTGTTGAATCAATGTGTGGGTTCGGCATACGGACTTTTGGATTTTGACATTCCGTATTTTGGTCTGTACGGCGCTTGTTCGACCTGTTCCGAGGGGCTTTTGCTGGCATCGACCTTTGTCTCAAACGGCGTTTTCAGGCGTTGCGGAGCGGTTACTTCCTCGCACTACTGTTCCGCCGAGCGGCAATACGGCACGCCGATCGAATACGGTGCGCAACGCGCGCCGACCGCGCAATGGACGGTGACGGGGGCGGGAGCGTTTATTGTGGAACGCGCGGATGAAAATACACACGGTGCCGTGATCGTACGCGGAATGCCGGGTAAGGTGCGCGAACGCGGAGTGAACGACGCAAACAACATGGGTGCCGCGATGGCGCCTGCGGCTGAAGATACCTTGGTGAGATTCTTTCGCGCGACCGACACCTCTCCTGACGACTACTCGCTGATCGTGACGGGAGATCTTGGGTTTGAGGGCGGAACGATCCTATGTGATCTGATGCGAGCCGATGGCTTTCCCATATCCGATCGCTACGCCGACTGTGGGCAGTTGATTTATAACAGGCGCAGTCAGGATATTCATGGCGGCGGCTCGGGATGCGGCTGTTCGGCTGTGGTCTTATCGGCGTATCTGCTGCCTCGGATCGTTCGGGGGGAGCTGCCGCGGATCCTATTTCTTTCAACGGGGGCAATGATGAGCCCCGACAGCATCAAGCAGGGGAACAGCATTCCCGCGGTGGCGCACCTGCTTGAAATTGAACACAGGTAAAGGAGGGGACGGCAATGTCGAATGTACTTTCCTATCTATGGGCTTTTTTGGTAGGCGGCGGGCTTTGTGTAATTGCGCAGATTCTGATCGACCGCACAAAGCTGACACCCGCGCGGATCCTTGTGGTGTATGTGGTGGCAGGTGTATTTTTGGGGGCGGTTGGGCTCTATGAGCCGCTTGTTGAATTTGCGGGTGCCGGGGCAACCACTCCGCTGACGGGTTTTGGATATCTGATCTCAAAAGGGGTCAAAGAGGCGGTTGCCGAAAAAGGCTTGATCGGGGCGTTGACGGGCGGGTTGACCTCTGCTGCCGGAGGAATTGCCGCCGCGCTTGTGTTTGGATATCTTGCGTGTCTGTTCAGCCGCGGCAAGCCGAAGGTTTGACAACGGATGGGCTTGGGTATTGCTTTTTTGATAGGCTAAACCGTTTGCGATACGCGCCGTGTTATCCTGAACGAAGAAACCCCTTTACGTGTCATCCTGAGCGGAGCAATGACACGTAAGGGCAAGCCGCACCAATGAGCAGGATCCCATTTTTGCTCCAATGTTATTTGAAAAAAACGTTGACAAAGGGTGAAAATTGTGTTACAATATAGGGGATCTTTTGGCGGAGGTGCGGAAGTATGGAGACGCGAAAAAAGTTGGTGCATCCAAGATCAAACGGCGAGCCTATTGAAGGAGCACGCGAGAGGGAATACATCTTTTTTAAAGTTTCATTTAATCATTTTCGGGATGTGAGCGGAAGTGAAGCGCATGAGGTGATCGACCGATATGAAGCGCGGGAGTGCGAATGTGTGTTATGTTTGCCCGACGGCTACAGTGATGCAGGTGAAAAGACACCTTTAATCCTTTCCTTTCACGGTGCAGGCGGCAGAGTGAGTGCCGATGAGGGGATAATTGGAGGGGTTTCCTATGTAACGAGCTGTGTTGATGCGGGCTTTGCGGCACTTGATGTTTGCGGTTCGGAGGAGCATGGGCTAACAATGGGCTGCCCCGAGCATTTGTTTGCTATCTACAAGGCATATCGCTATGCGGTAAGACATTACAATTTGTCTGACCGTGTGTTGGTTGCGGGAGCATCAATGGGCGGTCATGTTGCTATGAATTTTATCAATACCTTTCCGTCGATCGTTTTGGCGGCGGGGTTGATATATCCTCGTCTGAACATGGACTGTGTGACGGTGAATGGGCATTCCTGTATCGGTACATGGGATAAAACACAAAGGAAGGGGGAGACCCCGAGTACGCACGATCGCATCGTGCAGATTTACCGCTTTCCAACGGATGAATGGTGTGAAGAAAACACCGTTGGATTCAATCCTTACCGCACGCGCTCCTTTATCGGCGCGGACGGAAAGCGGGTTGTGATTCCGCCTTGTCCGATCAAGATTTGGCAAGGGACGGCGGATCGGACGGTTGACCCTGTTATGGTGCGTGAATTTGTTGATTCGGTGCAACGCGCGGGATGTTATATAGAACTGCACTGTCTTGAGGGCGTTGGGCATAGTATCACTCCCGTTATGCGCGCCGAGCTCCCGATTTGGTTTGAGCGGTTTATCTGATACAGAAGAGAAACGGAGAAGCTACGATGAATAAGATAAAAGAGATCGAAAACGCGCGTCGGTTCAGGCGCGATCCGGAGGCTACCACCGCAACCGAGGGCGTGCTTTCGGAGGCGGTTCGCTTCATTGAGCGCAACCAGATCCTTGAGGTGGGGCAGTGGAAGCAATTTGTTGAGGTCTTCCGCCGTGCCGACGACGGCAAGGGCGTGATGTGGACGAGCTGGCGCGGAGAATTTTGGGGCAAGATGATGCGCGGTGCCGCAATGACGGTTGCACACACGCGCGACTGCCAGATGTACCGCGTGCTGGAGGCATCGGTGCGTGAGATCCTTACGGTTCAGGATGATCGGGGGCGCATTTCGGGATACGACGTTGACACCGAATTTACCTCGTGGGATATGTGGGAGCGCAAATACGTGATGCTTGGCATGATGTATTTTTTGGAGATCTGCCAAGACACGCAGTTGGGGGAGGAGATCGTTTCCTCGCTCATGCGGCAGGCGGATTATATTCTTGCCCACGTAGGTCCCGACGGCATGGATATTCGCACCACCTCGTCGCACTGGGAGGGCTTGAATTCCTGCTCGATCTTGGAGCCGATGGTGCACCTCTACCGCTTAACGGGAGAGCGGCGCTATCTTGACTTTGCGGAGTACATCGTTTCCACGGGCTTTGCTCTGTCTGAAAATCT
>JAFTXB010000266.1 GCA_017461825.1 Clostridia bacterium | reverse complement strand
TGCTGGCAAATATTCTTTCTCGGGCAGTAAAAGAGCAAAGGATTACCGAGGAATTAAAGGCGAGGGATCCGCTTTTATGGGTGCAGAAGATGAACCAAGCCAAAGAAAGTGCAGAGGAAGTTGTGCTTTGTGAGGTGGTTTACAGGTGATCCAAACGCGTTTTTTACCCTTATCAAACCCAAAAACACAGTTGCGAAGAAGGCAAAAAACAAAAAAGCCGAACGGTCGGGAGGATCGTTCGGCTGATGAGTAAGTAAAAATTGCCTTGCAGAGGTCATTCTCAAGGTTCAGAAAGTACAAACGGAAGCTGAAAAAGGGGCTTCAATTCAGAAAAACGAAAGGAGAAAAATGGTGGGGACAACTGTCCATCAGTCTTAACAAGCACTGAATTGTGATAGCACAATTCGCTTGTTAGGGGATGATAGCACCCCTAAAACTCCCACCGCCCAAAAAACAGAATGAAAGAGAAAAAAGCAATCTTATTACGACTTGACAAAGAAGAGTTTGACCGAGTGACCGCATTGGCAAAAGCTACCGTGCTGTCCCGTGAAGAATTTATTCGCAAGGCTTTGTGCGGAACGACCATCCGACAAAGACCGCCTGCAGAGTACGGTGAGATCCTGCGTGAAATGCGCCGCATGGGGAATAACGTTCATCAGCTTCTCATCAAAGCAAGAACGCTTGATTACGTCGATGAAATCATGTTGCAGGAAACGATTGACATGATCCGACACATGGATCGGGTGTTTACAGAGTCTTTCTGTTGAGGTGCATTCAAGGGACTATCATCTTTCAACGGCGTTCGCAAATGTGCAAAAAGATTTTTTTACTTCGGCGCAAGTTGCGCTGAAGTGAGGGGGCACGATTGCCATTTCCAAAAAAGCAATCGCCCTCATCATCGCGGGTGGGTGGATCGCGGTGGTGATCATTTTGATTGTTTGTGTGGCGGCGGTGATGTGGTGCTTTTTAATGGGGAGTTTGTCAAGATACTGATTTGATTCGACATTAACAGGAATAGAAGTGTTTAAGGATTTTGAACAATCCAAATACTTCCTTTTTTCTACTATGAGAGATTGGTTGTATAATCAAAACAGTAAAAAAACAATAGTATTTAGTGAAATAGTAGTGGACAAAAAATGCAAAGAAATTTTATAATATATAGTAAAAAGTTAGTGGTGTGATTGAAAAATCAAAAATTCTTTCGAAAAGATAATATGTTTTTAACAGGAGAATGCTATGTACAAAATTGGTCTTTCCGTGGTATCATATCTTGCAACAGAGGAAATGTTTCAAAACCTAAAAAATGCAGGTTTTTTTGCGATAGAGATCTCTCATAGTAGCACAAAACATTTGGAGTATGACAATCTTCCGCAGTTTGCCGCGTGGGCAAAGCAGTATGGGATTGATTTGTGGTCTTATCATCTTCCGTTTTGGGACGACAATATGAACTTTATCAGTATTTCAGATGCCGAAAACGCAGACGCTACCGTAAAGCTGTTCTGCGATTTGATTGAGCAAGGCGTATCGGTAGGGATTAAGAACTTTGTTATCCATCCAAGCGGTGAGCCGATTAAAGATGAAGATCGTTCGGCGCATCTAAAACGCGCACGGCAATCCCTACGAACACTTGCGGATTTTGCAAGCAAAAAAGGGGCGGTGATCTGCGTGGAAAATCTTCCCCGAACCTGCCTCGGAAAGAATTCTGAGGAGTTATTAGAGCTGATTTCTGCTCATCCCGCTCTGCGTGTCTGCTTTGACACCAATCACCTGCTGAAAGAATCCTATGTGGATTTCATATGTTCGTTGAAAGAAAAAATCGTTACAACCCATATTTCCGATTATGACTTTGTCGATGAAAAGCACTGGCTTCCCGGAGAAGGATTTGTGGATTGGGGACTGTTATATCATACACTTCAGAGTGTGGGCTATGACGGTGTATGGCTTTACGAGTTGGGATTCCATAATGACAAGCTTCCGCGTTCCCGTGATTTGACCTGCGAGGATTTCGCACGCAATGCAAAAGAAATTTTTGAAGGGACTCCAATTACAACCTTACTCATGAAATCATGAGACTGTATAAGTGCCTTAAAGCCTTTTTACGGCGGTTATGAAAAACAAAATGGAGGAGAATGTATGAACCTGATCCATAACAAAATTAAAATCGGAGCAGAGAAGCCCTTTCACTTCTTGCACATGAGCGACACGCATTTTGCACTTGCTGACGACAGAGACGACAAGAGAAAAAATGATCTTGCCAAGGCAAGAAGCGGTTGGTATTCAGATGCCGAAAAGGTGTCGAGCGAGATCGAAGCATTTGCCAAGGAAAATCATCTGACGATAGCACATACGGGCGATTATATTGATTTTGTGTCCGAGGCAAATTTGGATCGCCTTAAAAAATTTACCGAAGAAAACGATGTATTTATGGCAGCGGGCAATCATGAATTCAGTTTGTATGTTGGGGAAGCATTCGAGGATGCCGATTATCGAAATCTCAGCCTTGAAAAGGTGCAGTCATGTGTTCCCAATAATATCAGATTTGATTCTCGGAAGATCAACGGTGTCAATTTGATTGCTATTGATAATGGATACTATCTGTTTGACCGTGAGCAAATGGAGGCTCTTAAACGCGAAGCGGAATACGGACTTCCCATGATTCTGTTTATGCACACGCCCCTATATGACGAGGAGCTGTATCAAATTATGGGAGAGCATGGATGCCTTGGAGTAGCGGCATATATGGTCGCAACGCCAGAGGAATTGATGAAGGGATATAGCAAGGAGCGTTACCGTCAGCAAAAGGCAGATGAAATTACGCTTGAAACCGTGGAATACATCAAAAATCAACCCTTGATCAAGGCGATCTTTTGCGGACATTTGCATGATTTTGTAAGTGAAACGAAATTGACCGACGGGATTTCGCAGTACGTTTCAAATTTTGAAAACGTCCGCTTGGTCGAGGTGGAGTGAGCGCAAGCCGCGAACGTTGAAAGTGAAACGTTGCATAAGAAAGGATGCTGATTGACTATGCTGACAAAAGAAGAATGGTTAAAGAAATACGAAAATTATTGTAATCAAAGAGAAATGATGTTACTTAACGCTGCCTATGACGTACTCAAAAAGAATACGATCGAAAGTGACGATGCACCGTGGGGGGCATCGCCTGTCATTTCTCCTTGGACAGGATACAATGAAGGAATTTGGAATTGGGATTCCGCCTTTCACGCAATGACCGTCTGTCGATACGACGAGCGACTTGCGAAAAGCTGTATTGATACGTTTGTAAAATACATGCTTCCTAATGGCTTGCTGCCCGATGTTATTTGGTACAACGGAAACATGGAAAAGAATTTTGGGAAACCGCCCGTAATGCCGTGGGCAGTGCTGACGGTGTTTGAACGCACTCGGGATATGGATTTTCTGCGACGGAATTACGATGCGATGATTGCAAACGCGCGTTTTTGGGAAGAAAACCGCATGGACAAGGGACTATTCTTCTATTCTGCGCAAAGCGATCCTTATGCGGATAATTCCCTGCATCCGCGCTATGAATCGGGATGGGACAATTCTCCCAGATGGGATAACGGAATTATAAATTTATGGGCGATTGATTTGAACTGTTTTATGGTGCTGTTGTATCGCTCTATGGCAAAAATAGCGTACTATTTGGGAGAGGATGCGCAAGCGTGGCAACAGAAAGAAGCGGTTCTTTCACGCTTGATAGAGGCAACGTTTTTTGACGAATCCCAACAGGCATACGTGGATCGTGATCGGCAGACCGGTGAATTTTCAAAGATTCTTTCTCCTGCGTCTTTTATGCCCTTGTTTGTCGGAATTGCATCGCAGGAACGCGCAGATGCGATGAATCAATTGGCACGAGATCCCAAAAAGTTTTATCCGGGTATGCCAACGGTCTCTTACGATAGCCCTATGTTTTCACGAGATTATTGGCGCGGACAAACATGGTTGAACGTTGCATATTTTGCGGTAAAGGGTTTGCTTGATTACGGTTATGAGCAGACCGCTACCGAGATCAAGAAATTTTTGCTGGATATGATTTATGACGAATTGCCGCGCGGAATGTTTGAGAATTACGATTCGATTCGCCGTTACGGACGCTTCTGTCCCGCGTTCTCATGGACGGCAGCTTTTGTTATTGAGCTGGTTTTGATGTAGTGAAAAAACAGTAATATATCAATAGCTTTTGGGAAAATAGCAATAGACGAGTGCCAGAGAAAAATGATATAATTATGCTATGATGGGAAAAATATTTTCATTATGTTGTTGGATTCTCTGAAAAATAAATGGTAAAAGGAGTAAACTACGATGAAAAAAACATTGTGTATTGTTTTGATCACTGCAATGCTGCTTACGCTGATGCCGATGGTTGTATTTGCGGATACCATGCCCGAGGGTACGGCGATTACAACCGCAGCGCAGCTGAACGCAATCAGTGAAAGCGACACAGGTAACTACTATCTTGCAAACGACATTACGATTTCTGGTAGTTGGACGGGAAAAAACTTTAAAGGCAACTTGGACGGAAACGGGAAAACGATTTATCTGCAAGACGGAGTAACGATTACGGGCGGTGTGTTCCATCAATTGAGCGGTTCTTACGTTAAAAACTTGAATATCGTTCAAATGGGATCTGCCACGTATAAGGAAAACAACAATGCGATTGGCGTTTTGGCGACCGATACCAGAAGCACCAATTCAATGACAATCTCCGACGTGAATGTTTACGCAAACATTACCAACGTCAGCGGCAATAGCCCCGATATCGGAGGAATCCTGGGTAAGGTTACGACCATGGATGGTTATAACATCGTGGTTACGATTGAGAATTGTGTGTTTAGTGGCAGTATCGTAAAGCCAAGCAGTAAAACCAACAGAGGTGCGGCAGCTATAATGGGAGGCTCTTGGAGTAGCAATTCTACAACTGCAACTATCACGATCAAAAATTGTATTAACTATGCAAATGTTACGTCCGGTTCTCCTGCAGGCAGTATGTTTGGCACTCCTTCCTTGGGGAATGAAAACGGAGAGACTGTTGGAATTCAAGGATTGACTATCACGGGATGTATTAACTACGGAAACATCACGGTGAACGGTAGTGGAGTGGAGCACGGCGGCGGTATCTTTGGCGTGATTTATCAGCAGTGGGATTCTACCCTGACTGTTACCAGCAACGTCAACTATGGAAATGTGTCTGCACCGACGCACGGCGGTGGAATCGGTGGCGGCGTGCGTTATCACAATGATACAACATATAATTCTAATGGTAACGTCAATTACGGCGTGATAACTGCGGGAACTAATGTAGGAACCAACGTAGGCTCGCTGTGGCAGCGTGGTAGCACATGGAATGGAAAATACGATGCCTCGTATAACTATTGTGCGGATAAGAGTGTTGAGAAGGGAAGTGCGTCCAACGGCACACTCATCGATGCCGACACCATGACCAATCTGGCAACACTTGGTGCAGACATCTACACCACGCTCCCCAACGGCAAGATCACCTTGACTTGGGCAAAAGAGTTAGGCTATGCAGATAAACTTCCCGGTCAAACCGACGCTGCTTTAATTGGTGCGCAGCTTACCGGTAGCGCGGAGGACGAAAACAGAAGTGTTCGTTTCGTGGGTGGAATCAGTAATGTTAGCAGCATGGATCAGGTTGGTATGCTAATTATTGCAACCTATGCAAACGGCGAGAGCCGCAAGGTGTTTGAGGGGCAGACCGAAACCGTTTATGAGTCGATTTTGGCTGACGGAGAGCAAATTTATGCAACAGATTATGGAAAGAGTTATTTCTACACGGTTGTTGTTAACGATATTCCCACCGAATTGGGGGAGGTGAATTTTACGGTGCGAGCTTTTGAAATGAAGAATGGGGAAGTTGCCTATAGCAATTCACATGGTTTTGCGGCTTCTTTGCTTCCGGACGAATATATCCGCGACGGATGGACGCTTGCGGCTCCCGCTTATGAGGGCGGAACGCTGGCAACGACACGCTACGATGCGGGAACGGGACTTGACCAAGACAACGGCTCTGCGGATTTGGAAAGAGCCTATATGATGTGTGTTTCAAACACATCGGAAACAGAGTTTACGGCTTACACCAATAAATTGGTAAGCTGTGGGTACGTTCTTGACAGCCAAAATGAGATGCGGGGTGCGGACAATGTAATCAAGCTTGGTAGTATCGAGTTAAGACGAGAAGAAACAACGAATCTCTACCGTCAATACCGCAAAGGTGATATGCTTCTTTACATTTCTTATAATGAGATCAGAAATGAAGCGCGTATTATTCAAGATCGCATCAGCACGCCTGAATCGGAATTTGAATATACCTTCAGCCATACTGCAAGCACAGCGGCAGAAATTTATATGTACGGTATGAAATATCATCCGCAAGGACTGAATTACAGTGATACGGGCGGTGACCCCAATACCGTTAACAACGGTTCCTTCTTCATTATCAAGCAGGCAGACAATTCCGTTATTTTAATTGACGGCGGTGCGCAAAAGCAGGCTACCGCGGCGGCGGTCGAGGGGCTTTGGAGCTTCTTGCATCAGATCACAGGAACGTCTGCGGATGAGGAGATCACCGTTGCTTGCTGGTTTATCACGCATCCCCATGAGGATCATTACAATTTGCCTTACGCGTTGATTGAGCAGTATCATTCCAAAATAGATCTGCAACGCGTGATGTTCAACTTCCCAAATCCTGCCGAGGTTGGCATTAACATCTACGATTTCCGAGGCGAAATTGAGAACTATTATCCCAACGTGATGTACGCAAAGTGTCATACGGGACAATCGATTCAGCTTGGCAGTGTGGTTCTTGACGTGTTGACCACACACGAGGATATGGTGACCGCAACCACGGGGGCGACGTTGATGACGGAAGGCAATTCCATGTCCACCGTGATCCGCTTCACCCTGCCCGACGGAACAACGTTTTTGAACCTCGGTGACTATACGAGCGAACAGCAAACGAATTTGATCACCGACAACACGGGAATGCTGCACACATCCGAATTGGCTTGTGATATTGTTGAGGTAGCACACCACGGATATAATATGATTACCGACACCTACAAGGCAACAAACGCCAAGTACGCGCTGTGGACAAATTACAAACCCGATGCTTTTACCGATTGGAAAAAGGATACTGCGGATGCGATTATCAACCGTTTAACAACCAATACGGATATTACCGAACAAACGATTTATTACGCAGGTAAAAACACCGTCAAGCTGACGTGTGTAAATGGTACCATTACCGTAACACTTACCGATCCCGTTTATTAACGAAAAAAATTGCCATCCCCCGAAATGAGCTTTTGGGGGATGGCAGAGGGCTTTTAGCCCAAATCGCGCGCCCCCATCAAATAAACAATGTTTCCCCCAAAAATAAATATAAGGAGTAAAAAATCATGAAAAAAACATTGTGCATCGTCTTGATCACGGCAATGCTGCTTTCACTTATGCCGATGGTTGTATTTGCCGATACCACCACGCCCGAGGGAATAGCGATCGCTACTGAAGCAGAGCTTTTAGCCATGGAAGATGGTAAAAAGTATTATCTTGCGAACGATATCACGATTACCGGTGGTGACGAAAATGAGTGGTTCTTCCGACCTGAAGAGGCTACTTGGGAATGGAAGAACGGAACACTGGACGGAAACGGTCACACAATTACTTATGCGGACGGTCTTACGATTCAAAATGGATTGATTCGTGGTGCTTACGGTGTTACGATCAAGAATTTGACTGTGGTCCAAGCGGGTGAAGCTACCTACATAGGAGGTGGTGGAGAGGTTTCTGCACTGATTCGTCGTGTGACAGGTGGAACGGTTACAATTACGAATGTTTCTGTTTATGCGAACATTGAAATGACCAAAGCAAATGGCGCAAACCAATGCGGCGGACTGGTGGCAGGACTCAATAGACCTGCTACGCTTTACATGGAAAACTGCGTATTCAGTGGTAGTATCACTAAGGAGCATTATGACAACGGTAATAACGAGTTCAAAGGCGTTGGCGGTATGCTTGGCGGAACTTGGACGGACGCTAACGGCGGTATCCCGGAAATCACCATGAAGAAGTGTATCAACTATGCAAATATCACTTCTTCAACCTATACGGGTGGTATTTTCGGTTTCGTTCGAAATGGCGGTCAATGGGATAAGAGCACGGGTATTCGGAAAATAACCATTGAAAACTGTGTTAACTATGGTGCTATTACCTGCAAGCAGTCAGAGTTTGTAGGCGGTATCTTTGGGTTCTACCGTATGAATGCAGAGTCAGTGGCAAACTTTAAATACAATATCAACTACGGTGCTGTTAAGGCAGAAGCATCGAACGGTGTGGCAGGCGGTATCGGCGGTGGCTTGCGCGAGGAGAACACTACAAACACTTATCTGTTTGGAAACGTGAATTACGGTACGATTGTCGGAACGACTGGACAATCAGGCATTATTGGAAAAGCATATAATAGTAGCGGTACTCGCGGTTGGAATCCACAGTACAATTATTGTTCTGAAGCTACAACGCAGAATGCGACTTCTGGTTCGCATGGAGGTTCGATAGATAGTTCCGCAATGACCAATTTGGCTACGTTTGGTGCAGACCTCTACACCACGCTCCCCAACGGCAAGATTACCTTGACTTGGGCAAAAGAAGCAGGATATGCCGATGCAGCTCCCACCGAGCTGGATGCGGTTCTGGTTGCCGCACAGCTTTCCGGAAATGCAACCGATGAAACCAGAAGCATTCGTTTCGTTGGCGGTCTTACCAAGACCGAGGGCTTGACCAACGTTGGTGTGCTGATCATTGCAAAGGATGCAGATGGCAATCAGCTCAAGGTGTTTGAGGGTATGACCGAAACGGTTTACAAGACCATTTTGGCAGGCGGTGAAAAGGTTTATGCAACCGAGTATAACAAGGAGTGTTTCTTCACGGCTGTTGTAAACAACATTCCCACCAACCTGGGCGAAGTAACCTTTGAGGTTCGCACCTTCCAGCTTGCAGCAGACGGTACCGTTGTGTATGGCAACGCGCAAACCGCTACCATTGATATGGCATATACGCCTGCGGCTTGATAAAAGATAGGAGGAAATAACTATGAAGAAAACATATATAAATCCCGAAATGGATATTTGGGGCTTTGATGCCGAAGTGTTTACCGACATTATTTCTGCCAGCACCCAAACGACCGATAACCTCAGCTTTGATTGGGAACCCAACAACGCATAATGCGTTAATGAAAAGCGGCGGCTGTATTCGTCTTTGAATACAGCCGTGCCGCACCCAAAAAGCGAATCCATTCATCTTACGTCTCCTTTCGGTTTGGAGCAAGGGGGAAATCT